>NZ_JBFRFQ010000021.1:0-108076 GCF_052114905.1 Nocardia sp. 2TAF39 | reverse complement strand
CTACTGGCACACGTAATCACCCACACCTTCGACCGCGCCACCATCTGGCGATGGTCACAGTGGCGCCGCCGCCACCAATACCGGGCAAAACAAGCCCACTACCAGCGAAGACACTCCATATATAACGAAGTGCGGCTGGAGTACTAAGCATATTACCGCACATAGTGTCCTACTATGTGCGGTAATCTCGTGCTCGTCCTGGCGCGATGCGCCCTTCGCGCGAGGACGAGTCGGGAAACTATCTGCGGTAGTGGTGGGAGGCCGGTGCGATGGGTCAGGTTCGGAAATGTCAATGTCCGTAGTCGGCTGCACGGATGTCCGAACTCTGTGCACTCATGCCAGCCGGCCGTCTGGAGGCTGGTGCAGTCCCAGTCGGTGCCGCGCGTAGGCAGGGATGGCGGCGGCCAGCCAGGCGGATAGGTCTGGGTCCACCTGTTCGGCCATCCATCGCTGTTGACGACGCGGTGCCAGCTTTTCACCGGCGGCGACACGCCGACACCCACGATCTCAGGCTGGAGTCTAGGCTCCCGGCATGAGCACGGCCCACACCGAGAAAAGCCGACCGGGGAACCGACGATTGCTGTCACGGCTTCGCAGGTATCTTCTGCTCGTCTGCACCATCGTGGCCTGCCTTGGGATACTCGTCCCGGCGAGCAAGCCGGCCAACGCCGAGCTGATGTCGTTGTCCCCGTTGCAGATCCTCGGGGGGACATTCGTGGCGGTTGTGGTGTGGACCGTGGTCATCGTCTACCCGATCCTGGCAGTCCGATCCCGGCGGCTTCGGGTACCTGAGCTCGGCCCCCTGGCTGCTTCCGCACTGATAGTCGCGCTCACGGCCATTCTATGGAGCGCAGACCTGCCAATGGCTGCGCGCTGGCACCTCTCGGCGCACGCCTTCGACGATGCGGCACAGCAGGTGAGTGCCGGGATCGATCCACGGACGTTCGAAGGTGACCGCCTCGGCCTTTATCGCATTCGCGGTGTGGAACGCCTCAACGACGGCATCTACTTCAGGACTGGCCCTATGGCGGCCCATTGCTCGGAGGGAAGTGGCTTTGCCAATCTTTCTGGCCACCGGCCCGCGACAGGCGCATCCCATCACCTCAGCGGCGACTGGTATTGGTTCTGTTTCACCAGCGCTGTTGTATATCCCGACCACCCCATCGGCGGAGCGTCCTAGCCGGTGACGAAACCGCTAGCCTGAAGCGACGAAGGCCAACAGGCCTGAGACGGTCGGCAGTTGCGCACGAAGGTGATTCGATGCGCTGACCTGCCTCCCCAGACCAACACGCCAATCTGACCCGAGCAGGTCCGCATCACCACCTGGTTCCAGGTGTAGAGATAATTCGGCGTCATTCTGGGGTACACCCCAACACCCGCTCGTGATCATCATGTAGTCGCGTTGTGCAGTCGATCCCGATAGATCCGGTATGCCTTGCGGTCGGCGGCCGACGTGCTATCACCGACTGTTTCGGCCGCGGCCAGCAGCGCCTGGTGGACGTGCGGCGGCGCGGGACGTGCAGGCTGTAGCCTTGGCCGCGTCGTACTTCCAGGCCGTGTTGCAGGGCGTGACGCTCGGATTCACCGAGGTCGGCGGTGTGGCCGGTGAGATGGCGGGCGATCTTGCCCGGCATCTCAATTCGGATCGGGCGCGGTTCGTCGACGCCAGCGGGTGCGGGTTGTTCGGGGCGGCCGGGCAGAAGGTCGGCGACGGCGGTGCGGATCGCGACCCGGCTCACCCGGTGCCGGCGGGCCAGAGCAGCGATGCTCGACCCTTCATGGTATTCCTGGCGCACCTGGTCCACTGCCCCGATCGTGGCGACCTGCGGGCGGCGTCCGGATCTGGCGCCTTGTGCCCAGGCGGCGGCAAGGCCCTCGCGGGTGAGTTCGTTCTGCAGGTCGCGCTGGAATTGGCCGACCGAGATCAGCACGTTGACCAGCCTGGTGGTAGTCGCGTCGGTCGCGGCCAGGTCGGTGATGCCCGACAACGCTCCGGACAGCACCCGCAGTTTCACCGAGTGCTGTTGGCACCAGCCGCGGACGGCCAGGATGTCGGCGAGGTCGCGGCACAACCGGTACAGCTCGGACACGGTGAGCCGATCACCGGGCCGCGCGTATCCGGCCAGCTCGCGAAAGCCCTCGCGTTCGAGTGCGGGGATCTTGGACGAGGTCGCCGGGTCGGCGAACATCCGCACGCCGTCGGCACCGTCGACCAAGCCGGCCTCCGCGAGCAGGTGGGTCTGGCGGTCGGTGCTCTGCTCGTCGGTGGATACCCGGGTGTAGACGAGTTCGGCCATCGCAGAGTCCCTTCCGTTGCCCGGTGTGGCGTCCGTTCGCAGTTCTATCTGTCGTAAAACCCTGTCGTCAATCGGAATTGGATCGCATTGGATCGGGTGGGACGTTTTCGCACGATCCGAGTGTGCGGAAGCGCGCCCCTGGGGTATGTCGTCAAAGGGTCATTTGACGACATCAACGGATCCCGTTTCGGCGGTCGGGTCCGCGCTCGCGAGCCTGGACCGACAGGCCATGTCGGTCGCCGATCCACTAGGGGAGGTCGAGGCGCATGCCCATCTTGCGGATCACTGCGAAGACGTCGTCGTCGCACATCGGGCACAGCCGTGTGGCGTACTCGGTCGTCGTGGGCAGGAAGTCGGTGGGGATGCCGAGGGCGACGAGAAAGTCGCATTCGCGCTCGAAGTGCTCCAGCGTCCGGACCGACAGGGTCGCCAGCGCGAGCAGCTGCTGCGCGGTCGCCGGATCTACGCGGGCGCGGTCGATCGCTGCGGTCACCTCGGTGATCGCGGTCCTCCAGGCGGTCACCAGCGGTGTCGGTCTGTCTCCCTCGTACACCGGGGTGTGCGGCGGGGTCACCAGCGCCGAGGCGAACTCGCCGTCGGCGGTGATCCGCCGCGCCGCGACGAGGTCGAGCGCGACCGCCGCCGCGTGGCGCATCGCTTCCTGCATCGGCGGTTCCATCAGTTCGTAGGGTTTCCAGGCGCTCAGCCCGCCGCGCGGCCCGCGGCCGGGGGTCTGCCAGATCAGTTCGAGGCGCGTCGTGGTGCACTGGCGGCGGTCGAGCAGGCTGACCTCGTCGAGCAGGCTCCGTAGCAGGCGCAGCCACACGGCCACGTGGACCGGGCGGCCAGGCAGGCGAACCTGGCCGGTGGCCAGACCCGCATAAGTGAGGCGGTCTAGCCTGGCCAGTGGTTCGGGAACCGGGATCGCTTGGGGGCGTTCGGGTTCGGGGAGAAGCATCTTCCAGGTATCGCGGTCGTCGATGAGCCGGCATCCGTGCTCGGCGCACCTGGTCACCAGCGGCAGTTTCCATGCCAGCGCGCGGGGCCGGGCCGGGTCGGTGAAGCAGACCGGGCAGTGCCGCTGCCGGTAGGTGGGGCCCGGCATCCAGGTCCGCGCCAGTGTCTAGACGCGGTCACGTGGTTGCGGCCGGCCTCGCCGGGGCGCAGCAGCACAGAGTTCTGCCGCACGTAGGTATCGAACACTTCCTGCGCTTCGAAATCGCGCACGCTGGATTTGTCGAGCAACCACGGCGTCCACCCGCCCAACGTCATTGTCTTCAGGTGTCCGGGATCGACCCCGGCCCGCTCGACCAGCGCTTTCGCCAACGGTTCGGGAACCTCCCACCAGTCTCGCTCGATGAGATGGCTTGGGTGGTCGGGAACGAGAGCGGCGAGAAGCTGTTTGACCGGCATCCGGTAGAGCCCGGCCAGTCGCCCCAGCCAGGACGACAGCGATTCCAAGGGCTCCGGCTGCGGATGCAGCGGCCATCGTGTGGATGGCGCGGTCACGCCAGTTCGCGTTCGAACATCCGACGGCGTTCGGTCGGCCCGACATAGGACGCCATCGCCAGCGCGCGCTGGTTGATCGCTTCCTGCCCGGACTCGATGGCCGCGATCGCGGCATCGGTCAGCAGCGTGGTCAGCTCGCCGATGGTGCCCTCGCTGCGAGTCAGCAGATAGGTGGCCATTTCCGCGGTCCCGATGGGCGAGGGCCGGCGCAGCGGGAACGCGGCGGCGAAGCTGGCCAGCAACGCACACCCCTGAGCGTCGGGCTGCCACCGCGGAAGCAGGAACGGGGCGAACCGGTTCTCCAGTTGCGGGTCCGATCGGATCGCCAGATAGGCGTCGTTGGTTCCGACCCCGACCAGCGGTATCCGCAGCTCGTTGCCGAGGAACCGCAACAGATTCAGAAACTCCCGCCGGACAGCGCCGTTGCGGCCGCCGAGGATGTTGTGCAGTTCATCGATCACCAGCACACGGACACCAGTAGCCCGCAACAGACTCAGTACCAACTGCTCGAGATCGGCCAGCCCGTGGCGCGCGGACCCGCATCGGCGCACCCAGGGCGGCCAGTAGCGCGGTGTAGAACCGGGTCACCGACGGCTCGGACGGCATCTGCACCGTCAGCACCGGGATCTGTTCACGATCTGGATGCGACAGCGGCGGATGACTCCGGCAGAACTTCTCGATGATCATCGACTTGCCGTTGTTCGTCGGGCCGACGATCAGCAGGTTCGGCATCCGCTGCTTGCTGGGCGTGTCCAGCAGCGTTTCCAGCCTGGTCAAGGCGTCGGTGGCACGGGTGTAGCCGATCCACCGGTCCCCACGCACGTACCGCAACCGGTCCGGGCCCGGCAGCATCGCGATCTCCCGCGCCGACGGATGCAGATGCGACAGATCCGGATCACCGCTCACCACTGCTCGATCACCTCGAACGGGGCCACCGGCCCGGCCACCGAACCCTCGGGCGGCGGCGGCACAACCGGATCCGCGCCCCGCCGCGGTGGGGTGTTGTCCCGGCGACGCTGCCCGTCGCGACGGGCCTTGCGGCTGGCCGCGGTCGCGGTGTCGGTGATGTGGCGCATCTGCTCAACCATCGAGAACAGCGCGTCCTCGTCGACCTCGGTCCGGCCCTGCTCCCGAAGCCGCGCCACCGCGGCGGTCTGCTCCCACACGCTGATCGCCGGACGTGACCACGTCCGGTACGGCACCTCGAGGTATTCACCGGTGTCCGGATGCAAAGCCCAGATACGGGAGATATCGCGCGGGTCGCGGCGCAACACGAGCTTGCCGAGAGGTTCACGGCGCGCGATCAGCGGTTTCAGTGCGTCGCAATAGTATTGGACGTGGTCGAGCCGAAATCCGCTGCGGGTCAGCGACCGCCGGATAACCGGCAGGAAGTCGACCAGGAACGCGGTCTCGTTGGTCACCGTCGGTGGGGTTCCCTGCTCGGCGGCCTTGTCCGCCCATACCCCCGCCGGCGTGCGCCCACCCAGGCCGTCGTGCGGTTCACCGTGATAGCAGGCCACCGCCAGCGCCATCCACCGCTGCAGTTCAGTCAGCGTGAGAGCAGCTTTCGCGTCGCTGTCGTAGTCGCCGCGCTCACGCGGGTTGGAGAACGTGGTGCCCGGCAGCTCATGGGTCAGCCGCATCATGGTGCCCACCAGGCGTTCGATGATGCCGCCATAGTGCGGAGCGCCCGGCGGCCGATAGCCGACGACGATGCCGTGCTGCTCGCAGCCGCGACGCAATGCCTCGCTCTTGAACTCACCGGCGTTATCGACATACAACTGGACCGGTTTACCGCTCATCTGCCACACCGCATCCACGCCCAGGCGTTCGAGCCAGGCCCGCTTGTCGATCGCCATCTGCGCCAGGCACAAACCCACCGACGTCGCCGACGGCGCCTCCAAGGTGATCACCAGTCCCGGAACACATTTCGATGCCTCATCGATCGCCGCGGTCACATACGGCCGGCCGATCGGCATCCGGTGGAGCTCATCGACCACGATCACATCCGCCGGGGTGTGATCGATCTGCACCCGTTCCAGCAGCCCCTGCACCGGTGGCGTGGAACCACCCGCCGCCCGCCGAGTGCGGGCTGCGTCGGCTCCTTCCCGCACCGTGACCGCCTTCACCCGGTCCAACCGGCCGATCCGCCGCACTACCGCCGACCGTGACGGCGGGCGCAGGCCCTTGGCCCGGCACTCGTGGGCGATCTCGCGGCAGATCACCGCCACCGAACGACGCTGCCGCGTCAGATACCTCGTCCGCAGCACCTTCCGCACGACCGCTTCCACCTCATCGGCCAGCCGCTCACCACCACGACCGCCACTCGACCTACCCGGCAGCAGATCCGAGGCCAGACCATCCCCAGCCCGCCACCGCTTCACCAACGCATACACCTGCCGGCGCTTCAACCCCAGCTCCGAGCAGGCTTCGGAGGCGGCCTCCGCACTCACCCGATCGTGGCGCGCGAGGCGACCGATCACCTCCGCCCGACGCACCGCCAATGGGCCTCGCCTGCGGTGACCACACCACGGTCCGCCACCGTATCCTCGGCCATAACCACAACCCCCAGTGCACTCGAGTTCGAACGAAAAGCACGGTAGTGCAAGCGAGTTCGCGACACGTCGATGTTCGAAGTCCGCTGCATACAGAGCCGAACCCCCATGACAACAGTGCAGAGGAGTTCGAACATTGACAGTTCCCGTGTCGGAGCCGGTTTCGGCTCGAGTGTTCAAGAAGCGAACGATTCTCGACACTCTCCCGGTTGCGGTACTACGAGGCTGCCACGACCGAGGGCGGCCAGTTCTGCGGTTCGATATTGGCGGGCTTTTGGCTGATGTCCTGGTCCCAGTCGAACCTCGGCGCTGGAGGCCCCCACTGCTTTGGGTCTACGAACACGGTGGTGCCGGAGAAGGTCGCAACCTCGAACGAGGCGCTGCCTGAGAAGGTCACGCCGCTGAACGAGGCGCTGCTGGCGAAGGTCACGTGTATGAACAAGGTGGTGCCGGAGAAGGTCGCGCTGTCGAACGAGGCGGTGTTGGAGAAGGTCGCGTCTGTGAAGAAGACGCCGTTGGAGAAAGTCGCGCTGTCGAACGAGGCGCTGCTGGCGAAGGTTGCGTGGCTGAACACGGCGATGCCGGAGAAGATCGCGCCGTCGAACTTACCTGTAGAGAAGGTCGCGTGGAGAAACGAAACGTCGCTGGAGAAGGTCGCGCGGTAGAACAAGGCGGTGCCGGAGAAGATCACGAACACAAACGAGGCGCTGTCGGAGAAGGTCGCGTCTGCGAACGAGGCGGTGTTGGAGAAGGTCGCGCTGTCGAACGAGGCGGTGCCGGAGAAGATCGCGTCTGCGAACGAGGTGACGGCGCCGCTGAACGTGGCCTCGCCGAACCGGACAGAACCCAGGAACTTCGCACGGCTGAAATCAACGTTCTCGAGGTATGCCGTGCGGAAGTCGAAGTCGCTTGTTGACCAGCTGTATTCGGCCGTTGGTCGGAGGTGGTCAGCGATGACACGGACGATGGTCGCTCGGACTTCTCGGTCATTGTGCCGGTATTCGAGATGGCGCTCCTGGTCGTCGGCGCGCGTGCCATCAGCTGTCGCGCGGTGGTGCTTGAGGACCAGTTTGCTCTGGTGGTTGGCACCAAGGTCGGGGCTGTAGGGCAATCGGAGGTATCCGCAGAGGACATCGATGCATTGCTGGCGGCGTAGTCCGTCGGATTCGTCGGCGACGCCGGCCATGGCGTATACCCCGGCGATGCGGACCGCGACGTCGGTCGCGCCGAGTTGTGCGGCTGCGGCACCGAAGCGTTCGACGAACCGGGACTGTTCAAGGTCGCGTTGTCGCCGGTAGGCGATCACCAGGGCGACGACACCGCCAACTCCGGCGACGACAGTCAACGCGACTCGGGTGACGTCGATCTCGGCGGCGGCCTTGGCCGTGTCGACGGGGGTGATCCAGCGTAGGAATCCGTAGGCGACGAACGCGACCCCCAGCCCAGCAAGCAGTGCGAGCGCGACCGCAGGGAACAGCCGTATTCGGCCCGCCCGGCGGCTCAGCGCCGATCGTGAGTCTTTGCTCAATCGCGCGCGCAGCGCAGTCGTTGTCGTACGTGTCTGTGCGCCAAGGGCGCTCACCCTCCCGAACATCGCTCGATTCTGCTCGACACCACGCCCCGCCACCGAGTACTCGGCACAAGCCGATGTCGATTCGCCGCGTTCGAGTGTCGGAGAATCGATCGGTTGATGGACACAGCTGCGACGACCTGGTCGTCCTTCGGGCGATGCTATTGAGATCCGGTTGGGCAACCCATCCAACTGGGCGTTTCCCGCCAGCGCCGAAGGTTCGAGACAACGATCGTTTAAGAGACCCTTCGTGGCGGCTGGTCACCGCGGCGGCAGCCTCTCCGCCTTGCGGCGGGCTGGTCACCGCGATGGCACTGAGGACTGGACCGCGTCAGGAATCGGCGCCAAAACCAGTGCAACACCATGCATTTCGCTGTGAGCGGAGGAATTGTGGGGCAGACTGCTCTGGAAGGAATCGCCAGCACACCGATAGGAGATGCGAATGACTCAGCAGAGCAGCGAGATCACTGAAGTCGAGCGTGCAGCACAGGATGAAGCGAAAGCGATCCTCACGCACATTCTGTCGGCCGTGTCCTCACTGTCGGTGCCGGAGGGGGCAGAGGGTCCGGAGGGGGCAGAGGGTGAGGACATCGGTCCGTTTATCAACAACCCCGCAGTGAAAGGTCACCCGGAGGTCCAAGCGGCCCTGAGGGACCTGATCCGCAAGCACATGTTGGGCGCACTCGTCGGTCCCTGCTGGGGCCATGCCAACGAGTGGGATGGTGGCCTGCTGAACGCTCTGCGACAATTGGGCTACAAGGTCTGACCAGCGGGACCCACACTGGTCCTGGATCGCTCGGCACTACCGCAGCGTCCATGACTACTCAAGGGGTCCGTGTAGCATTCGCCGAATTTCGGGCGGATATGACGTAGTTACAGGTACGAGGTCACCACACACAGCACAGCCCCGGGCGCGCACCCGGGGCTGTGCTGTGTCGGTAGTAGTTTCCCGATCGTGCGGGGATTAGGGGCCCCTTCCCGGGACTGTTCAGTATCTCGGGCGGGCGTGGTCGCTACCGGCCCATGCCGGGCTGCCGGCCGTGGAGCGGAGGCGTCTCAAATCCTTGGTTTCAAGATGGGGACTCGTCGACTACCCGGTGGGGTGTGAACCCTCAGACCGATACGTGGAGAGCCCGGCTGGGTCATGACGAACGCCGAACTCGCCCAATCGGCGAGTTGGATTCAGTGGCGGTACCTCGACGACGAGCAGGCCTGAGAGGTCTACCCCGCTCGGCGTGCTATTCCTGGCACCGTGGACGAACTGCAGCGGGACCTGTCAATCGACGATCTGGTGTGGAAGCGGCTGGAGGACCAGCTGAACTACTACCGATTCCGGAGCAGTCAGGCGAAATCGGCCTATCTCCGAGTGAAGTTGGCACAGATCGTTGTCGGCGCAGCCATCCCGGTCCTCGCCGCCTCGGGCGTAACCGGCTGGGTGACGCCGGCGACAGCGGCGATCCCTGTGGTTGCGGAAGGTATCCAGCAGTTGTTTCAGTGGCACAGCACCTGGCACCGCTGCCGCTCTACAGCCGAGGCACTAAAGGTCGAGAGCTTTCTATACGAAGCCCAGGTCGGTCCCTACACCAGCAGCGACCGACGAGCCCTACTTGCCGAGCGGCTCGCAGCAATCACGGATAGAGAGACGTCCGAGTGGGCCTCGTCCAGCAAGGGCGAGATCGACAAGCAGAAAAAGCCTCGATAGGTCTGTGGTGCTCCCCGAAAACGGATGCAACGCAGGCCCGCCAGTCACTACACCGCGTACTCACCACCGCAGATCAGACAGCAGAACGGGCCGTCGTCAACGTTGGGAACCTTGACCGGTTCGTAGTCGTGACAGGGCGGCACGATAGTCTGCATGTCGTTCGGTTCTGTCAGCGCGGGCGGTGCGCCAGCTGAGTCGGTGACGGTCAGTCCGGGGATTTCGGCCTCGATCTGTCCAAGAGCCTCAGGCATCGCGGAGGCTTGCAGATATTCCACCTGTTCCGTAGTCCACCACTGGTCTGCTGGAGCTGGGGTGCCGCACAAGGGGCAGAAGTAGGACTGAACTGCCGGCTCGGTTGCGGCTGCATCGTCGATCGGGCCGTAGTGCCACTTGAATTGCCTGCTGCAAGCGGGACATTCACGGCGAAGAAACCCTTCCCGGTCGGTCGGGATCTGCACGGAGAACTCCATATCTGTCCTCTCAAAGGCTGATGAAAATCTCCTGCTCGAAGGGCTTGCCATCTGCGGTCTTACCCGCCGCATTGATGGTCAGCGTCGACGTGTTCTCGCCGAACACCTGGCCACCGAGGTAGTCCAGCACCACGGCTGACTTGCCCTCCGGAAGCTTCCGCAGCGGGAGATTCCCGTTGTTGCGCAGGAAACCCCGACCCGCGTCGGGGAGATCTACTACATCGAGATCGAGAACATCACCGGGGCCAAGGTTGACAATCTCGATCGCTCCGATCTTCTTGCCGCCGCGGACCCGGTGGCGGCCATCGAGTTTAGGGTGTTTCGGCTCGTCGGACTTTGGCAGTTTCTTGCCCAGCGGTCGGCCCCGCCCAGGGCCCGTAGGAGGAGTCAGATCGCCTGCTGAATACCAGTCCGCCCCGTCCAGGTTGACCGCACAGCCCCATCTCGCAGCCGAGTTGCGAGAGTCTGTCGCTTCTCCGGAGTGTTGTCGAGCCGCACCAGGTGTCGGCCGCTGATGTCGCTGAACTTCTTCACCCGACCGAACTCGACGATCACAGTTCGAGCTGGGCTGACCGCCATCGCCATCCCGGCCTCGTAGAAGACATTCTGCCGCGGCTGCCCCTGCGCCTGACTCTCACCATCCGGATCATCTGGATCGCAGAGGTCGCCATCCAGATAAACCACATCATCCGGAGTCTGCAGGACTACGACGGCCTGTGCCGCTTTGAAACCCTCGGTCAACACTTCCCCGACATACGGGGACGCTTGGCCGGTCATTCGGACTGCCGTCTCCCATTCGATCGGCTCCAGTCCGAGCGCGCGCAGAAAGGTGAACACCTCGGCACGGGCGGCCCGGTTACGGCCATAGATGACAAATACTTTGCGAGGGTCAGCGCTATCGCCAGCGCCAGCTTCTACCAGTTCATTCACGCGGTCGCTCATTTGCTCCCTGTCTCGGCCCGTAGCTGTTCAAGCCTCAGCGCTGTGAAGCGAACCGAGCACAATCACACAGAACGAGAGCTGAACCTCATACCGCTATGGCCTACCATCAGGAAGTCTCTCGCCAAAGACACTCCCGAGGTCCTGCTGGAGTTCGCTTCGGCAGGGCCTCGGCGGTTCCTAGTCGGATAACCAACAGCATTTTAATCGGGATGCCGGATGCGCTCGGACATCTCGCGCGGCATGACTGCCGGTGTCGGCGCCGGGGTTCCGCCGTGATCGCCGTGTAGAGCGGTGGTGTACTTCTGTCCCTCGCGAGCAGCGGAGCGGGCCCGTTTGGCGGCAGTGGACTGGTTCTTGGGTCGACGACCCCGATGCGGTCGTTCGGCGGGGCTATGGTGTTGGCATGGCATCACCCGAGTCGTCCCGGTCGTCGGCGCTTCCCGCGTTATTGGCGCCATCCACGCCGCGCGCGATTCGTGACGGCCTGGTCGGTTCTGAACGCGTGGAGTTCGAGCGCCAGTACGCCGAGGCGATGGCGGTCGCGGCCCAGTCTCTGGATCTGACGGGTGTGCTGGCGGTGTTGGACACTTTCCGTAAGGTCGCCGAGATCACCCAACGCCACGGCGGCGAGGCTCACACCCGGATGCTCGCCCAGGTCGCCGACCTTCAGCAGGGCCGGACTGTCACCACGATCGGCGCGGGCGCGCATCGAGCGGAGATCAACGCCAAACTCGGCTTGTAGGCCGATGTATTCCTACGAGATCGTTCCCGAGGCCCGGGAACAGGTCTAGGAATCATCGATCGCGCCGCAACGATTCGCGCCGCCGTCGCGGTCGGCTGCCCCGGCGGATTGAAGGATTGCGCCGGATTTCCGTGATCACGCGCGTGCAGCCGCAGCAGATCATGCAGCGCCGGCGGCGCGGGATGCAGCACCGTACGAGATGCGTCGCGACCGGCGGAGTCGGCGTGATCTCGTTGCCGCCGGGCATATGTAGGCGGGGAGGCAGGTCGGCCGGGCCCAGTGAACCCGGTTACCGCCGCGGTGCGCGGTGGTGCCCATGACCGAGACGCGGCGTGTCTCGCTGTGATTGCTGTGGGCGTTGGAGCGGCCATCCGCGCGATCGTCGGCCTGTGCACCGCCGCATCGGCGCCGACCTGCCTGCGGGCCGTCGAACTGGTGGTTCGTCCAGATGTCTCGGTCGAGAACGCCTCGATCGATTCGGCCACCCGGCGGGGATGCGGGTGGTTGACTAGCCGTGTGCCGGCTGTCCCGGCCGCACCTCAGCAATCCATTGTCAGGAGGCACCGGAATGCCCACTCATGACGGAAGCTGGCCGCAGGGAACGCCGTGTTGGGTCGACTGCCAGGTCGACGACACCACACGTGCTCGCGAATTCTATGGCGAACTCTTCGGCTGGGAGATCGAAGACAGCCCGCCCGAGTCGGGCGGATATCTGATGGCCATGCGCGGCGGCCGTCCGGCCGCGGGCATCGGGCCCAAACCCGAGGGCATGCCGATGCCCTCGGTCTGGACCACCTACATCGCCGCCGACAGTGCCGACGCGGTTGCCGAAAAGGTCACCGCCGCGAGCGGTTCCCTGATGATGCCGGCGTTCGACGTGCTCGACGTCGGCCGGATGTTCGTCGCCGCGGACCCCGCCGGTGCGGTCTTCGGAGTGTGGGAAGCCAAAGCCCACAGTGGGTCGGGCGTCTACAACGAGCCCGGCGCCTACTGCTGGAACGAGCTGCATACCGGCGACTACAAGCAGGCCCAGGAGTTCTACGCCGAGGTCTTCGGCTGGCACTACACCGAGATCGGCGACGGGCAGAATTTCGTCTACTCGACCTTCAGTCTGGCCGCGGATGGCGATCCCGTCGGCGGCATCAACGATTCGACCAAGACGCCAGGCGACAACCCGGCCTACTGGCTGGCGTGGTTCCAGGTCGACAACACGGATGGCGCGCTGGCCAAGGCGGGCGAGCTGGGCGCCACCGTCATGATGGGGCCCGACGACAGCCCGTTCGGTCGCATGGGTGTCGTGCAGGGCCCGCAAGGCGAGGTGTTCGGCGTCATCGATCCGACGACCACCGTCGGCGAACCGCCGACCGGCTCCTAACTGACCGCGGCGGGGTGGTGAGTGCCGCCACCCCGCCGTTGGAAGCGCGGCCGGCGCCGACTGTCGATCCGAACGCGGCGGCCCGGGGACCGAACCGTACTGGTGCGCGTAGACGACCGCATGGATGCGGTCACGAACGCCGAGTTCGCCAGGATCCGCGAGACATGGCACCGACAATCCGCTGAAGCTCAACCACCACGAGCCAGCCGGTCTGGTCCGTCACGTGCGACGGGCCGGCGCCCGGCGCGGGCGGCTCGGATACGTGTTCGGTCCGCCCGGATGGACCGAACAACCTGGGCCTGCGCCCGATCCGGTCGAGAAGCACGCCCCGGATCCGTGCAGCTGACATCCTGATGGCTCGGGGATCCGGCGTGAGTGCCTCAGCGCATCGGTGCATTCGACTACCGGACCGGCACCTTCACGCCGCGTCGAGGTAGAAGCGGAGGGTGGTGATGTGGGCTACCCCGGTGGCGAACTCGGCGACCGCGACCGCGTGCTTGTCGCCGAGCCGGACGCTCGCCGTGACGGTGCGGCCGGCGGCGATCACCTTGCTCCAGCGCATGTTCCGCACCTGGCTGGTGAATTCCTCCAGCGAAACCGGTGTGCCCGCGGGCAATTCGACCTCGGCCCGGTGGCCGAGCAGGTCACGCACCCGGAGCAGGTTCGTGCTCGCGGCGGCGGCGAAGACCCTTGTCGTCATGCGCTTCCCGGTGCGGCCGACGCCGCGGAGCGCCCACATCATCCCGATCAACCCGCCGAACCCCTGGTTGGCGATCAGCTGCGGTCCGAGTTTCAGCGCGGCGCCGAGTCCGGGCGCTCCGGTGCGCAGCAGCTGCCGGATCATCGCGGCCAGCTCCCAATACGCGGCGAGGTCGGCGATCTTCCAGACTCCGTCTTCCTCGACGAGGCGGTAGCGCAGATGCATCGGAACGTACACGGTCGCGCCGGTCGACATGGTGGTCACTACGGTGAGGTCGCGCAGCACCGTCGGTGGGTGCACCAGGTCGTGTTCGACCCGGAACGCGATGGTGTTCGGACCGATGAAGGTGTCGTAGAAGCGTTCGATGGCACTGCGGCCGATATGTGGGCCAGCGCCGACCGGGTCGTTGACCTCGGCGTCTGCGGCGAACAGGTCGACCCATGCGGATTTGTCGTGCGCGGCGACCGCGCGCGGCGAAGCCTCGACGGCAGTCAGCAGCGCTGCGGCCGAGGGGTCCAGCGGCATGGCAGTACCTCCGTTGTCGCGGGTCGTGACTCGCCACATGGTAGAACATGTTCTATTTCGATGTCGCATTCCGGCGGCTTTCGGCACGGTGGCGCCACTAAGTGATGCATGAACGCTGCAATGGCCGCATCCCGGACTACAGTCGATCCATGGGCATCGAGTATTCGAGCGTCATCGATCTTCCTCGGTCCGAGGTGTTCGCCTGGCACGCCCGCCCCGGGGCGCTCACCAGGCTCGCCCCGCCCTGGCAGCCGGTATTGCCACGGGCCGAAGCGGACTCGCTGTCCGACGGACAGGCCGTGCTCGGGCTGCCGGGCGGGCTGCGTTGGGTGGCCCGGCACGATCCCCACGAGTACGACCCGCCGCACCGGTTCGTCGACGCGGTCACCGTGGACGGCCTCGGCTCGCTGCCCGCCGGCCTGGTGCCCTGGCGTCATACCCACGATTTCGAGGTCGTCGACGAGACGCACACGCGGGTCGTGGATCGGGTCGACGCGCCGGCGCCCGCCGCGGTGCTGCGGCCCATGCTCGCCTACCGTCATCGTCAGCTCGCCGACGACTTGGCGGCGCACGCGCGGGCGGTGCGGTCCGGCTTCGAGGCCGAGACCATCGCAGTGACCGGGGCGTCCGGCCTGGTCGGCTCGGCGCTGACGGCGTTCCTGACCACCGGAGGGCACAGCGTACTCAGGCTGGTCCGTCACCCGCCGCGCGCCGCGGACGAAAGGCAGTGGGACACCGAGAATCCCGCGCCGGATTTGCTGGACGGCGTGGACGCGGTCGTGCACCTGGCGGGCGCGTCGATCGCGGGCCGGTTCACCGAGAAGCACAAACGCATTGTCGCCGACAGCCGGATCGGGCCGACTCGCAGGCTCGCCGAGGTCGCGGCGCGGGCAGCAGTGTCGGTCTTCGCCAGCGCGTCCGCGATCGGCTACTACGGCTACGACCGCGGCGACGAGACGCTGACGGAGAACGCTGCCCGCGGCGACGGTTTCCTTGCAGACCTGGTCGACGACTGGGAAGCCGCATCGCGCCCCGCCGCCGAGTCCGGCGTCCGGGTGGTGCGGGTGCGCACCGGGATCGTGCAGTCCCCGCGCGGTGGCAGCCTGCACCTGCTGCGCCCGCTGTTCGCGGCTGGACTGGGCGGACGCATCGGCGATGGTCGTCAATGGCTGTCCTGGATCGGGCTCGACGACCTGATCGACGTCTACCACCGTGCGCTGTGGGACGGGAGCATGTCCGGCCCGGTCAATGCGGTTGCCCCGCATCCTGTCCGCAATGCGGAGTACACGAAGGTCCTGGCGGGGGTGCTGCACCGGCCCGCGCTGCTCCCGGTGCCGGGATTCGGCCCGGCCCTGCTTCTCGGTCGCGAAGGCAACCGGGAACTGGCTTCCGCCAGTCAGCGCGCGGTTCCCGCACGGCTGGAGCAGGCCGGTCACGAATTCCGCGCGCCCGGGTTGGAGCCGGCGCTGCGGCACCTGCTCGGCAAGTCCGCGGGCTGAGCCGAGTTGGTCTGCGCCGCGGCTGCTGCCGTCCCGCTGCTGCCGTCCAGCGTCGAAGTTGCGATTCATCAGATGCATCAACTGAGCATCGTTATGCGTCGGATCGCTACCTGACCGGCAACCGGAGGGCATAGCCAGGGCACGCGAGAATCGCACGGATGTCGCCCAGCGAGAAATCGCCGACCGAGATCGCGGCAGCGGTCATGCGAGCCGGTCGGCGGCGTCGACCACGCTCTGGATTCGCTCAACGCCTTCGGGCAGGAAGACCTCCTCCCATCCCGGCCCGCCGACGAGGACCCGGGCGCCCGCGTCGACGCAGGCACGCACCGCGGAGGTCAATGCCGTGGATTCCTGCTGCGACCACAACAGCACCGCGGCGGGACGGTCGAACCGGGCCAGGGTGTCGGCGAGCGCGCCCGCGGGCACGTCGGCGCCGAGCATGCGCGCGCCGATGCCGCGTTCGGCCAGGGCCGCGCGCAGGATCTCCAGCGGAAGCGAATGCGTCTCACCGCTGGTGCAGGCCAATACCACCGGCGTGGAGCTCGGCAACTCCGGCGGCGGATTCGTGCGATGCAGCACCGAGATGACGCACCAGGACAGCAGATGCTCGACATCAATGCACCCCTCGCCGTCGAGCTGGCGGCCGACCAGGTCGGCAAGGGCCGGGCGGCACAGCAGATTCCAGGTATCCGCCACGCCGAACGCACGAACGTGGGCCTCGAGCTGATTCGACACCGACCGGGTGTCCAGTGCGAAGGCCGCGGCCAGTAGCGGCGCGTGCTCTCCGAGCCTCGGCGCCGGTCCACGCACCGCTGTCGCGGCGCCTGCGGGAGTCGCGCCCGCACGGATCAGGGTGAGCATGCGCTCTAGCAGGGCGATGTCGGCCTCGGTATACAGACGATGTTTGCCCGGCCGGTGTTGTGGTGGTCCGATGTCGTAGCGACGGTTCCAGCTGCGCAGGGTGGCCGTGGGGATGCCGAGCCGTTCGGCTACGGCCCGCACCGTGTATCCGGCCGCGTCGGAGACGGAAGCGGAACCGGAGGGCATCGCATCGTTGCGCCCACTCCGTTCGATCGGATCTTGCCTGGTCATCGATCCTCCCCGCGGCCCCACTATGTGCATCAATTATGCATCGTTACGATCCCGGTATCACGAGGAATTCGGCTCGTGCTCGATGATCACCTCGGCGGCGAGCGTCTCGAAAAGCCAAGACGACGTTCTCCAGTTCGCTGCCCACCGCGCGCAGTACAGCCACGGCCCTGGGGTCATGGGTATCGACGTACCACCTGGCGAACAGTCGACGGAATGCGTCGTCGGCGGATGGATCTCGGCACGGCGCCCGGATTGTTTCGTCGGATCACGGTGCTTCACAAGCTATTCGCCGCGAACCGCCCGAACTCTTTTGCTATGCCGATGATCTCAGCCAATTGATGGCACGGCACCCACCTTGAACTATGTACCGAATCGGGACATGGCGCGCGCTTCCGAATCCTGTTCGTCCGAGCTTGAATCGATGTGTCGAGGATTTGCCATGCCCGAGGAAAGGGGCCTGTCATGGGCACCGTCGAAATCGCGATCACCATCGGCCGCATACTGGATACCCTGCAGAAAGCGCTGATCTTGATCATTCTGTAGGGGCTGACCGGACGGGATCCGTCGGGCGTGCGGATGAGAACCGTCCGCGAACGCGAGGCCGCGTCACCGGCGCGGTCCGAGTAGACGCTTGGTTGATCATCGCCCGCCGGGCGGCTCCTCTTCCTGTACCGCACGGGAATTCGGCGGCCGGTCAGTCGCCGTATACCGCGCGATGGAAATCCCAGGCGTCGCCGATGATGTCGGCCAGATCCGGGCGCTGCGGCTTCCAGCCGAGCCGATCGCCTGCCTTCTCGCTCGCCGCGACGCAGACGGCCGGGTCACCCGGCCTGCGGTCGGCGTACGAGACCGGGAAGTCGCGTCCGGTGACTTCGCGCACAGTGTCGAGCACCTGCCGGTTGGAGTAGCCGCTGCCGTTGCCGAGGTTGTACACCTCGTACTCGCCGGGCCGGATGGCCTGGAGCGCGAGCAGGTGGGCTGTGGCCAGATCGGCGACGTGGATGTAGTCGCGGATGCAGCTGCCATCCGGAGTGGGATGGTCGGTGCCGAACAGTGTGAACGAATCCCGTTGTCCGGCAGCTGCTTGCAGCAGAATCGGAATCAGGTGGGATTCCGGCTCGTGGCGCTCACCCAGTCGCACGCCATGCGACACGACGGCGCCCGAAGCGTTGAAGTAGCGCAGCGATGCGGCGCCGAGTTCGCTCGCGCCGCACTCGCCCGCGATCATCATGTCCACCGTTGCCTTGGTGGCGGCATACGGGTTCTTCGGCCGCACCTCGGCGTGCTCGTCGAAGGGGCTGCTGCCGTCACCGGTGTACATCGATCCGGTGCTGGAGAAGATCAGTCGCGGCGTCCGGGCGGCTCGCACGGCTCGCAACAGGGCGAGCGAGCCCTCGATGTTGTGGTGCCAATACTTCTCCGGATCCGCGACCGACTCGGCGACCTCGATCTTGGCAGCGAAGTGCAGCACACCGTCGAATCCGGCCGCCGGGGTGAGAACCTCGGCGACCCGGTGGATCGAGAGGTGGTGGAAGACCGCCCGCTCCGGCAGATTCGACGCGAAGCCGGTGGACAGGTCGTCGAGAATCGCCACATCGTGGCCTGCGTCGATGAGTTGGTGTGCGACGACGCTGCCGATGTAGTCGGCGCCGCCGGTGACGAGAAGCTTCACGTGTGACTTTCCTCCTGCGCTGTGGCTGTATCGCGGAAGACCCAGGGGAGGCCGACGCGGTGGGCATCAGCCCGCCGCCCGGCCGGCCACGGCGGATCCCAACGGCACGCGGCCGATCGCGCGGCGCAGGTCGGCCAGCGGTAGCGCGCCGGTCGCCATGGTGCGGCGAAGCCGCCAGATGCCGAGCAGGTCCTTGCGTGCGGTGTCCACGATGTCGACCCGACTGTCGGGATCGTCGATCCAGTCGACGGGAACCTCGTGGATACGAAGGCCCGTGCGTTCGGCGAGGACGAGCAGTTCGGTGTCGAAGAACCATTCGCCGTCGCGGACCAACGGAAGCAGCCGGCGCGCGATATCGGTGCGGATCGCCTTGAATCCACACTGGGCGTCCGAGAACCGCGCTTGCAGCGCGGTTTTCAGCAGACGGTTGTAGCAGCGGGAGATGAACTCCCGCTTGGGCCCGCGCACCACACGCGCGCGACGGCTCAGCCGGGTGCCGATTGCCAGGTCGGAGTGCCCGGTCATCAGCGGGGCCGCCAGCGGAAGCAGCGCGTTCAGATCGGTGGACAGGTCGACGTCCATATACGCGACCACTTGCGCGTCGGAGGCCAGCCACGCGGTGCGCAGCGCGCGTCCGCGTCCCTTGGCGTCCAAGTGCACCACCCGCACGGTGTCGAATTCCGCCGCGAGTAGCTCGGCGACCTGCATGGTGCAGTCGGTACTCGCGTTGTCGGCGATGGTGATGCGAGCCGAGAACGGGAAGCCGTCGGACAGATGCGCGTGCAGCCTGCGCACGCACACGCCCAGATCGCGCTCCTCGTTGTAGACGGGGATCACGATGTCCAGGACCGGCGTGACCGCCGTGGTGTAGTCCGCCACGAGCGGGGCGGTCGCTGTCTGTGTCATGCCAACGACATTCGCTGCTGAACCTCGCCCACACCTTCCGCGTGGCTGGGAACTTCCTGCCAGCACGGATTCTGGTTCTTCAACCAGTGGATTCCCTTGCCCTGAATCCCTCCCCGAACCGCGATCRGGTCGATTATCGCGCAGGTAATCGACCTGATCGGCGTTTTCGGGGTCACCGTGACCGGTGGCTACCTGCTGGTCGGGGCGGCGAGGCCGGCGGGGAACCTGCGGTGCGGGTCCCTGGCAGACTGGGGCGATGGCGACCGTTGTGGCATTCCACGCGCACCCGGACGACGAGACGCTGCTGACCGGAGGAACGCTGGCCAAACTATCGGCCGCCGGGCATCGGACGGTGATCGTGGTGGCCGCCGACGGTCACATGGCCGATCTGAACGGACAAAATGCGTTGCGACTGTCGGAATTGGAGGACAGCGCTGCCGCTCTGGGTGTTTCGCGGGTGGAGCATCTCGGCTACGCGGACAGCGGCCATGGAGCCGTGCTCTACGCCGATCCGCCAGATCGAATGCGGTTCGTGCGCGCCGGGATCGAGGAAGCGGCGCAGCGTCTGGCGGCAATCCTGCGCGACGAGAACGCCGAACTCCTGTTGAGTTACGACCGCAACGGCGGTTACGGACATCGCGACCACGTCCGCGTGCACGAGGTCGGCGCCCGTGCGGCCGAACTGGCCGGCGTGCCGCGCGTCCTCGACGCCACCATGCCCCGCGAAAACCTCACGCGCCTCCTGCATGTGCTCGAGCGGTTGCGGGTTCCGCTGGGCAACGACCTGTCGGCATTCGACTCGCTGTACAGTCCGCGCGCGGAGATCACCCACCGTGTCGACGTCAGCGGATTCGCGGGCCCGCGCAAAGCCGCTCTGGCCGCGCATCGTTCGATCATCGAGGGTTCCAGCCGCTTCGCCACCATCGCAGCCGTGCTGCTGCGCCTGCCCACGCCGATCCTGGGACGCGTGATGCGCTGGGAATGGTTCGTCGAGGAAGGCGCCGCCCCGACTTCCGCCGACCCACTCGACGACATCTTCCAGCCCGCGCACCGCCCTCATAGGAAAACGTCCTGATCAGAGGCGCACGGCTACGGCGTTCGCAAGGAGGGGT
This sequence comes from Nocardia sp. 2TAF39, assembly GCF_052114905.1. Taxonomy (NCBI): domain Bacteria; kingdom Bacillati; phylum Actinomycetota; class Actinomycetes; order Mycobacteriales; family Nocardiaceae; genus Nocardia; species Nocardia sp. 2TAF39. Next base: position 87,408 of record NZ_JBFRFQ010000021.1, on the reverse strand, counting down.
CGCCACCATGTGCCGTTGATCTCGACGCGAGCTGGAGTTGTCTTTCGGACTAAGTCACCCCACCTGCCGTGCCGTGACTGCCTTGTGAACGTTGCCGGCCGGCGGGCTGAGCGCGATCGCCGATCGCCGCCTCGGGTTCGCGGGGCAGGACGACCGTGAAGGTCGCGCCGCGGCCCGGTTCGGTGTCCACCGACACCCGGCCACCGTGGGCGGCGACCAGCGCCTGCACGATCGACAAGCCGAGTCCGCTGCCGCCGCTGGCACGGGTACGCGACGTGTCGGTGCGGTAGAAGCGTTCGAAGACTCGTGCGGCTGCTTCGGGGGACAGGCCTGGACCGGAGTCGATCACGTCGATGCGGACGCGGTCGGGAAGCGGACTGAGCCGCACAATGATCGGTGCCTCCGGCGGAGTGTGGGTGAGTGCGTTGCCGAGCAGGTTGGCCACTACCTGGCGGAGGCGGGCCTCGTCGCCGATCACGTCCATGGTTCCTTCGCCCTCGCCGATCATCAGCGTGATCGGACGATCCGGTGCCGTGGGCGTCGTCTTCTGGCGGGCCGCGATGGCCTGCGCACTGTGCACGGCGTCTCCGGCGAGGGCGAGCAGATCGACGGGTTCGCGCGCCAGCGGGCGCTTCTCGTCCAGTCGCGCCAGCAGCAGCAGATCCTCGACGAGCAGGCCCATCCGCTCGGCCTCCGCCTCGATTCGGCCGACCACCATCCGCGCGTCGGTGCTGGCGCCCTGCCGATACAGCTCGGCGAAACCGCGAATCGTGGTGAGCGGTGTGCGTAATTCGTGACTGGCGTCGGCGACGAAGCGGCGCATCCGTGCCTCCGAGCGTCTGGCGGCCTCCTCGGAGGCCTCGGTCGCTGCCACACCATGCTGGATCTGCGCGAGCATCTCATTCAACGACCTGGCCAGATGATCGACCTCGGTGTCGACTCCGCGCACCGGAACGCGCCGGTGCAGGTCGCCACCCGCGATCGCCGCCGCGGTCTCCTCCACCTCGCGTAACGGCCGCAGGCTGCGCCGGATGACGAGGTATCCGATGGCACCCAGCGCGACCAGAGCCGTTGCGCCGGTACCGATCTCGATATAGATCAACCGCGAAACCGTCTCCTGGTTGTCGGTCAGCGGCAGGCCGATGGTGGTCGAACCGTACTTGTTGGTGGTGGTGAGCACCCGCCAGCGCACCGACGAGTCGCCCGTGGACCCGACTGTCACCGGGGTGTCGGCCCGCTGGTCGCCGAGATCCGGTGTGCCGGCGGAACCGTTGCTGCCGGGCACTTCGAGGTACACCTGTCCGTCGGTGCCCTTGCGTAGTTCGAAGAACCGGCGCGGCTGTTCGCCCGGCGAGCGGGGCTGCACCGGCGCGGCGGGCAGGTCGGCCGGAACCCATTGCACGCGACCGTCTTGGGTGGTCACCTGCTTCATCGGGCGTGGTTCCGCCCACGACCGGGCCGAGTCGTAGAGCTGCTCGTCGGTGCGTTGGGTCAGCGACCGGCTCAGTGCCGAGGTCACCGCGCCGCCCGACGCGAACAACGCCGCGGCCGTCAGCAGCAACAGGACGATGACCAGCCCCACCCGCAGCGGGACCGCCGACACCCGCCGCGACAGCCTCGCTCGCGCGTTCACGCCCGGCTCGATTGTGGTTCGCGCAGCACGTATCCCACGCCACGCAGCGTGTGCAGCAGCTTCGGCTCGCTGGTGTCGATCTTGCGCCGCAGATACGAGACATACGACTCGACCACGCCCGCATCGCCGCCGAAGTCGTAGCGCCACACGTGGTCCAGGATCTTCGGCTTGCTCAGCACTTTGCCCGCGTTGACCATGAAGTATCGCAGCAGGGTGAACTCGGTGGGCGACAACGCCACCGGCACACCCGCCTTCCACACTTCGTGACTGTCCTCGTCGAGCACCAGATCGCTCACCGCGATCCGATGGGTGCCCTCGTCCGCGGAGCGTTTTCCGCTGCGGCGCAGGATCACGCGCAGTCGTGCGATGACCTCCTCCAGGCTGAACGGTTTGGTCACGTAGTCGTCGGCGCCGAGCGTCAGTCCGGTGAGCTTGTCGTCGACGTCGTCGCGCGCGGTCAGGAACAGCACGGGCGCGGCCACACCGTCGGCGCGCAATCGTCGCAGCAGCCCGAACCCATCCATCCCTGGCATCATCACGTCGACGATGAGGGCGTCCGGACGGAACCCGCGCACCTTGTCCAGGCCCTCGGCGCCGCTGATCGCGGTCGCCACGTCGAAGCCCTGGAAACGCAGGCTCGCCGCGAGCAACTCGACGATCATCGGTTCGTCGTCGATGACGAGGACGCGGGCTTCGGTTTCGGTACTGGTCATGAGTCCATGATCGCGCTGAAGGCAGCGCGCAACCTCTGAGGAAGCTGGGTGTTTTCTGTGAGCCCGGCGCTCCGAAAAGGGAATGGCCGCGTCGCCTGATCGCGACGCGGCCATCTCGGTTCGACCGGCTCAGCTGCCGGTCGGCGCGGTCAGGTCGTATACCGTGGCGTTGCCCACTGTCGTGGCCGTGTAATGGGCCTTCACCCACTCGGTAACCTGGTCGGCCGCCGACTTCGCGCCGTTGTTGCCTGGCCGCGGGCCGCCCTGTCCCTGTGCGATGAAGTAGTGCACTTCGCCGTTGACGACATATTGCTGGAACTGTGCCAGCGTCGGCGAGTTATCGCCACCGCTGAACCCGCCGATCGCGATCACCGACGTGCCTGTGCGCAGCTCGAGGCTCGACGCGGTAAAGGAGCCGATGCTCGCTGCCGACCACCGGTTGTCGGTGTTCGCCAGGAGGGCGTTCAGTTCCGCGTTGTTCGCGCTGCCGCCGCCGGGGCCGCCGGGCCCGCCGTCGCCGGGGGCGGCAGCGTCGTTGGCTGGGGGAGCCTCCACGCTGGTGGGAGCCCCGCCTCTGGGGGAAACGCCGTCTCCGGTCGGCGAACCGCTGCTGGTGGTCGTCCCGCTGCCGGTCGGCGCGCCGCTGCCGGTGGTCATTCCGTTGTTGGTGGTCGTCCCGTCAGCAGTGGTCGTCCCCTCTGACGTCCCCGGCTCGTTCGTCCCGTCGCCGGTGGTCGTGGCCGTTGCGCCGTCCGCCCCCGCGTCGTCCCGCCCGTTCGGCCGCGGTCCGCCCATCGCGTTCGCCTGCGCCGGTCCGGAGGAGGGCACGCCGCCGCTGTGCGCGTGCGTGGCCGTTTCGACCGCGTATGCCGTCGACCCGGCGAACCCGGCGATCAGCCCCGCCGCAGCGAGAGCGACCGCGACTTTGCGAGATCGATGCGCTCCGAGCACCAGGGCCACCGCCACGACCAGCGCGGCGACGAGCACCGTCCAGCGCAGCCAGGGCAGCCAGTCCGGTGTGCGGTCCAGCAGCGCGAACGCCCAGGCCCCGGTAACGGCGGACAACACCGCGAGGGTGATCCTGGCCGCCACGTGCCCGCGACGCCGCCACAGCTGCGCGACGGAGATACCGGCGACACCGGCGATGCCGGGCGCCAGTGCCACGGTGTAGTACGGGTGGATGATTCCGCTCATGTAACTGAACACCAGGCCGGTGCCCAGCAGCCAGCCGCCCCACAGGATCATGCCTGCTCGCAGCGGATCGGTGCGTGGGGCACGGCGGCTGAGCCACAGCCCGGCGAGCAGCCCGATCAGCGCGGCTGGAAGCAGCCAGGAGGCCTCGGTGGCCATGGTGCCGCTGAACAGCCGGGTGAGTCCGGTGTCGCCGCCGAACGCGCCGCCCATGCCTCCGCCGCCGGGGCCGCCCGAGTTTCCGCTCGGGTTGCCGCTGCCGCCGAGTAGTCGGCCCATCCCGTTGTAGCCGAGTGCCAGTTCCCACAGGCTGTTGTCGGTAGACCCGCCGATGTAGGGACGGGAATCCGCGGGCCACAGCTCGACCAACAGCACATACCAGCCGCCTGTGACAATCATGGCCGCGCACGCGGTCACCAATTTGCCGACCCGAGACCAGAATCCACCTGTCGCGGCGACCAAGAACACCAGCCCCAGCGCGGGCAGGACGAGGAACGCCTGCATCATCTTCGTCAGGAACCCGAACCCGACAGCGACCCCGGCCAGCGCCAGCCAGCCGGTGCTCGCGGAACGCCAGCGCGCATCGCGTGCGTCGATGGCCCGCACGGTGCAGTAGGCCGCCGCAACCAACACCAGCGTCAGCAGCGCATCTGGGTTGTCGAAGCGGAACATCAACGCCGCCACCGGGGTTGCGGCCAACGCCGCGCCGGCCAGTAGGCCCGCGCCTGGGCCACTCCATCGGCGCACTGCCGCCGACAGCAGCGCCACTGACCCCACGCCCATCAGCGCCTGTGGCAGCAGCAGCGACCACGAGCCGAACCCGAGCAGCCGCCCCGACAAGCCCATCACCCACAGCGACGCGGGCGGTTTGTCCACCGTGATCGCGTTCCCCGCGTCGTGCGAGCCGAACAGCAGCGCCTTCCAGCTTTGGGTGCCCGCCTGCGCCGCCGCGGCGTAATACTCGTTGCCCCAACCGGACACGGTCAGATTCCACAGATACAACACCGCGGTCGCCGCGAGCAGCGCGAACAGCGCGGGCCGCGCCCAGCGTGGTTGCGTGACCGGACCGAAGAACACTCGATCCGTCCACGATCGTCCGGTCACCGGGGCGCGGTGGGCGCCGACGGGGCTCGTGGCGGCCTCCACGCCCTCCGGGACGCTCGTAATCGACGCCATGACCTGCCTTCCCTCTCCTCGCCGAACTCTTCGACTATCCGAAGGCTAGGAAGGCAGCCTGCCCGCGGCCTCGGGCGAACCTGGGAGTGCGCTGTGAGTCGAACCGCCACCCTGGACCGTGCTGACCAGCACGTCGAAGTCCAATCGCGGGCGAACCGGAAACCGTCGGTGGAACTGCCCAGCGTCGATGGATCGACGTGACAAATGCGGCCCGGTGCCCACGGCGAAACCGGATGGGGAAGCTGGAGAACGCCGCCGAGACCTGTCGCAATGGTTTGCTGTCGGCGTTGCCGGAAGGCCCAGAAAGAACAGGTGAATTCGGTGTCTGGACGGTTGTGCCAGCAGTGGGAATGACTGATCTTCAACCGAAACGCGACCGGCCAGTAGGTTGAGCGTGTGAAAGACGTTGCGAAGATGGTGCGAGTAATTGCCGCGGCCGAGCGCGCAGAGACCATCGGCCCGCACGGCCAGCACCTGGTGCCGTGCATAACGAAGGAAACCTGTGGGGCCGAGGGCATTTCGGCGGCGATGGTGAACATGGCGCCGGGTAAGGTAGCGAAAGCGCACTACCACGCGCACAGCGAGACCATAGTGGTGTGCCTGCGCGGACGGGCCGCGACACTGATCGGGCCGGAATTGACGCCGCACGTGCATGGGCCGGGCGAATTCCTCTACGTCCCGGAGGGCGTAGTGCATGTGGCCGTGAATCTCAGTGACACCGAGGATTTGGTGGCAGTGGACATACGCACCGATCCGCTGTTCAGCGACGATCTGGTGTTGGTGCCCGAATATGATTCCGCGGCTGCGGATATCGCCGTGCGTTTGCGGCGTGAGCTCGCCGTGACATGAGCCAGCGCAGCGAGGCATCAACGGGTCAGCGCTCCTCGGGCAGGACGGAACCGGGCGTCGGCGAGGTGGAGTCATGAGTGTCGATATCGCATTCAGTCGCGGTGCGGCGGTGAGCAGCGGGCCGATCGATGACATCTACGCGACGCTGCAGCGCCGTCCCGCGGCAATCTCGTTCGCGGTCGGCGCACCGGATCCGGCGTTGCTACCAGGCGATCTGGTCGCATCACTGGCCGCTGGTGCGATCGCGAAACATGGGAACGCCGCATTGCAGTACGGCCTCACTCGCGGGTTTCCGCCGCTGCTGGAACAGGCGCGAATCCTGTTGTCCAACCGGGGAATCGGATGTCCGCCACACCGGCTGCACATTGCGACGGGAGGATCCGGCGCATTGCACAACGTGTGCATGGCGCTGCTCGACCCAGGCGACGTGGTGCTGGTGGAAACCCCGACCTACGGCCCCGCAGTGAAGGTATTCCGCAGTCACGGCGCGACGGTGATCGATGTCGAGTCCGACGAACACGGCATCGTGCCGGAGGCGCTGGATGCCGCGTTGGCACGACACGACACGGCGTTCGTCTATCTGTTGCCGACCTTCCACAACCCGACCGGGCGGACGATGCCCGCAGCGCGGCGCCTACGCATAGCGGAGGTGGTCACGAGGCACGGTGAACTGGTGGTAGAGGATGACGTGTATACCGACCTGCGGTATCGAGGCGAGTCACTGCCGGCTTTCTGGTCCTTTGCGCCGGACAACACCGTCTACATCACGTCGCTGTCGAAAACCGTTGCACCGGCGCTGCGAATCGGCATCACGGCGCTGCCCGAGTATCTGTTGGAGCCTGTGCTCGCGCTGAAACAGGGAATCGACATGCAGACCTCGGTACTCAACCAAGCCATCGCCAGCGAATTCCTGGGCAGCGCAGTAGCGTCCACGCACCTGGCTCGTATCGTGGAAACCTATGCGGCCAAGTTGGACACGGTGGTGGAAGCGCTGGGAAAGCACTTCCCAGCCGGATTCTCCTGGACCGAGCCCGATGGCGGCATGTTCGTGTGGGTCGAAGGCCCGGTCGAGTTCGACGCTGATGCGCTGATGCTGCCTGCGCTGGATGCGGGGGTGGCGTTTATGCCCGGGAGCGTGTTCTTCGCCGACCCCGACGCGTCGCACAACGCGATGCGGTTGAGCTTTGCCAGCGTGCCCGGAGCCGAGATCGACCGCGGCATCGAACTGTTGGCCGCACTGTGCGAGACATCGTGAGCGAGCCTTCGCTGCAGTAGACATGCGGTACGGAATCGCCGCCAATGGTGGCAAGTCATCGCCTGCTGGAAGGTCTTCAGCGCCCGCGGGAGCCGCGACGAATTCGTAGGATGTTGTCTTTGCGGGTTCCCGGTTGCCCCTCCGGTCCTCGGTGCTCGCGATCGACGACTTCCTCGAGTTCCACCGTCCATTCGTCCGGGGCGAGATCCAGTCTTTCGCGTACCTCGGCGGTGGTCGGGAAGTGTACGTCCGTCGGTGGCTCCACCACCCAGGTCGGCCATTCCGCGTGGCCGACGATCAGCAGCAGCCCACCGGGCGCTACCGCCTCCGCTGCTCTGCGCAGGATCCGCGTCCGCTCATCGGCCTGGGCGGGCGGCGAGTGCAGGTAGTGCGCCGAGACGAGGTCGAAGCGTCCCGAAGGGAAGGTGGCGGCGAGATCATGCTGCTGCCAGTCGATTACGTCGGTCAGCCCCTGTCCCGCCGCCTGCGCTCTGGCACGGGCGAGAGCGGTCTCCGACACGTCGGTCGCGGTGACCCGCCAGCCGCGCTCGGCCAGCCAGATCGCGTCGGCGCCCTCGGCGCAGCCCAGATCCAGCGCGGAACCCGCTGCAACCGAGTCGATTTCACGAACGAGAAGGAAGTTCGGCCGTCCCGACCAGACCTGCTCGCGCTCCTGATAAAAGGCCTCCCAGTACTCGACCGTCGTCCGTGTGGTCCCATCGTCGTGCTGATGTGTGGCGCTCATGAACCACACAATCCGCCACCACGGACAAATCGGCAAACATCGTTGCCGGTTCGGCAACTATGCTCTGCTGGGCCTCGGACTCGGGTCGGACGCCGGATCGGGCGGCGAAGGCGCTGTTCGTCGTGTGCCCGAGCGTTCGGCGGACCTGTCAGTAGTCGTCGAGCGGGTCGCGCAAGATCATGCCCTCGGCGGCGCGCAGGCGGCCGCTCATCGTTGTCAGCAAGTCGACGGAGTCGTCGGAAAGACCTATCGCCGTATGGATCAGCCTGCGTAACGGCGAGCTGGTGATCAGGTCGGCCACGGCGACATCGTGGTCGCTCGGCGTGGTGCGGAACTGTCGGTCGAGATCCACGGCTAGGTACTCACAATCGGTCATCGGGCCCCCCAGGAACCAGTGCGGGTGCGCCGGACCGCGCACCGGAAGGATGTGGAGACACAGGCGGGATTCCTCCGGCGCGCAGCGTACATCGCGCTCACTTCGTCGCTGTACGGGTCGCAACGGTTCGTGCGGTGTTCGTTGCCACGATCGGGTCGGCTCGTCCGTGCCGCGGACGTGTCCGATCCGGCGCTGAGCCGGTGCGGACGCTGCCCATTGTGCCACTGTCCCAGCAGATTTCGACAAGCCGCGCCGTCGGCGTTGTCCACCGCCGCGGACTAGGCGCTGCCCGGAAGGCGCAGCGTGCGGGTCGCCGGGCGCCGGTTCCCATGGGCGGGAAATCGCATCGGCACTCGTTCGGAAACCCGGAATCCGGTGCACCTGCGCGTGACACGATGGGTACGGCCGATGCACATGCCTAGCTGGAGGAGCCCGACGTGGGGAATCTCGACGACAAGGTAGCCGTGATCACCGGTGGTGCCCGGGGACAGGGCCGGGCGCACGCACTGGCTCTGGCGGGAGCCGGTGCCGACATCGTGGTGTGCGATATCGCCGAACCACTGGCCCGATTGCCATATGAGCTGAGCACCGAGGACGACCTGGCCGAGACCGTCGAGCTCGTCGAGGAAACCGGCCGCCGATGCGTTCCGATGAAGGCGGACGTGCGCAGTCAAGAGCAGATGTACTCGGTCGCCGAGCGCGCGATCGAGGAGTTCGGCCGCATCGACATCCTGATCGCCAATGCGGGCATCGCGTCCAACTCGCCCATCGCCGAGATGGACGAGCAGCTGTGGCGGGACATGATCGATATCAACCTGACCGGTGTCTTCCACAGCTTCCGTGCGGTGGTGCCGCACATGGTCGAGCGCCGGTGGGGGCGCGTCGTCGCCACCTCGTCCATCGCGGCCAAGATGGGCGTACGCAACGCCGGGCACTACGCCGCGGCGAAGTGGGGCGTGCTCGGTCTGGTGAAATCGCTATCGCTGGAGGTGGCGGACTACGGCATCACGGTCAACGCCGTGCTGCCCTCCGGTGTGGACACCGACATGATCCAAAACCCGGCTACCTGGCGACTCATGGTGCCGGACAAGGAAAACCCCACCCGGGAGGACTGGATGGCGATCATCGAATCCGGACCGCCGAACGGTGATCTGATCCAGCCTGCCGAGGTGGCGGACGCCGTGCTGCTGCTGGTCTCCGAGCACGGCCGCCACTTCAACGGCGAGGCCGTGACGATCTCCGGTGGGCTCAGCGCGAATACGGCTTGACGGTCAGCGGCGCAGGTCTCAGCCGAGATCGGCTAGCGGAAGAGGTGGCGCCCATTCAGCGGCGTCCGCGCTTCGACCTTGTCGCGTGCGGCGTGCGCGGTTTTCGCCCCGCGTTCCCGTGCGATGTCCGCTATTTCGGGTCCGCGTCGCTTGGCGCGCTCGGCCAGCTCCGCGCTGCGTTCCTTGGCGATTTCCGTCCATTCCGCACCGCGATGCCTGGCCAGGTCGGCGAGCAGCGCGCTGCGCTCCTTGGCGATCTCGGCCCACTCCGCGCTGCGCTCTTTGGCGATTTCGGCCCAGTCGGCGCCGTGTTCTTTGGCGGTTTCGGCCCAGTCGGCGCCGTGTTCTTTGGCGGTTTCGGCCCAGTCGGCGCCGTGTTCTTTGGCGGTTTCGGCCCAGTCGGCGCCGTGTTCTTTTGCCGCCTCGGTCCAGTCCGGGCCGTGCCGCTGGGCAGTCTCGGCCAGCTCGGCACCCTTGCTCGCGGCGACAGCACCCAGCGTGCGCGCCCGCTCGGCCGCGTCGTGTGCGTGCTTGCGCAGCGCGACACCGGTCGCACCGTTCGGGGTCGCGCCGAACGGTAGCGACGCCGATACCGCGGCGGCGGCGTCGCGCGCGGCCCGGCGTCCACGCCAGCCCAGCGAGGGCTTGCCCTCGGTATCGGCGGCGGCGATTATCAGGCCGCCGAGCAGCCCGAGGTCCTTCAGGAACGCGGTCCGCTTCGCCGATTTGCGCGCCGGGTCCTGCTCGTTCCAGAAATCCTGCTCGGTGACGGTCGCGGGCACGACGGTTGCCGCGAGCACCAGGGCCGCCAGGCGCGGCGCCTTCCCCAGCGCGAGTAGCACACCGCCGCCGACCTGGGCGGCCGCGTTGATTCGCACCACGGTCGCCGGATCGGCGGGCAGCTTTGCGGCAACCTCATCGGGGAGCTGCCGCTGTCCCCGCTGCACCAGTTCGGTCGCCACCTTGACCCGCTCCTCCGGGCGCCGCAGCGTATCTACCCCATCCACGACGAATGCGGTGGCCAGCAGCGGCCGGGCGAGTCGGCGCAACAACATGTCATAACCCCTTCCCTAGATGTCCGTACGGACCGGATTCCCGGAAGCCTCCCGGTCAAACACGCTCACCTGAGCGTTGGGAAGCGACAGTCTTATCGAGAAACAGCTAATTGATAGCCAACTATCAAGGGGTGGTTCAGGCTTCGTCGAGCTGTGCTCACACGCGCTCCGCGGTTGTGAGCGCGCCACTCAGGAGTCGTCGGCTCCCTTCGGGACGGATGCGGCGGTGGTCGCCCGGTGACCCGGTCCGGGTCCTCCACCATCGGGTGATCGCCGCAGTCGGGCAGCTCCACGGCGGTGCCCCGCCGATGAACACGTCGTTGCGGTTCAGCAACCGAGACGGTTGTCGAAGGGGGCGTTCTCGGGTTTCACACCTCGATGGCGGTACGTACGACCTTACCGGTCGCGTTTCGCGGGAGGGCGGTGGTGGTGAGCCGCCAGCGGGCGGGGACCTTGTAGTAGGCCAGCCGGTCGGCGGTGAACGCGCGCAGTTCGTCCTCCGTTGTCGCCGTGGCGCTTTCGACGACGACGAGGGCGGCGACCCGCTGTCCGAGGTCGGCGTCCGGCACGCCGACCACCGCGCATTCGCGCACTGCGGGATGTTCCTCCAGGCACTGCTCGATCTCGGTGGGGTAGACGTTCTCCCCGCCGCGCAGGATGAGATCCGAACGCCGCCCGGACAATCGCAGCCTGCCGTCATCCAGGACGCCGATGTCGCCGGTGCGCAGCCAGCGGTCGGTGGTGATCGCCGCAGCGGTGGCCGCCTCGTCCTGCCAGTAGCCGAGCATCACGTACGGGCTGCGCACGCAGATCTCGCCTTCGGTGCCGTCGGGGACGGTGTTGCCCGCGCTGTCGCGGATCTCCAGTGTGACGCCGACGACCGGTCGCCCTACGGTGTCCGGGAACGCAGCGAGTTCGGCCGGACCGGCCAGTGTCGCCGCGGTGCTGCATTCGGTGAGCCCGTAGCTGGTCACCAGGGCGTTCCGTGCGACAGGGAGGCGATCGCGCAGCTGCTGTTGCAGGGCGGCCGACGAGGGCGCCGAGTTCAGCGAAAACGCGGTCAGCGCGGACAGGTCGTAGTGCGACAGGTCGAGTTCGAGCATCCTGGTGGCCATAGTCGGCATGGCGCCCCAATTGCTGATTCGTTCCCGCTCGATCAGCCGCAACACCCGGTCGGCGTCGAAGGAACCCTGGTGGATGACGGCCGCGTCGCCGGTGACCAGGCGGGGCACCACCAGATTGTGCAGGCTGGCGATGTGGAACAGCGGCGAGGTGAGCAGATAGCGTCGCCCGCTGGGCGGCTCGGTCGCACCGGTGAACGCGGCGGCAAGCGCGTCGTTGAACACGTGATAGTCGGTGACCGCCACCAGGTTTCGGTGCGAGTGCACCGCGCCCTTGGGGCGCCCGCTGGTGCCGCTGGTGTAGAGGATCACCGCGGGGTCGTCCTCGTCGATCTCGGTGCGCGGCAGCGTGGCGGTCGGGAAGTCGGCCAGCAGCGCGGGCAGGTCGTGCTCCATCGTGAGCACCGGGACCCGGATGTCCGGCTGGGCCAGCAGTGCGGCGCGTTTCGCGTCGACGACGAGCACGGTCGGGCTCGTGTGCTCGACGCCGTAGGCGATCTCGCGCGGGGTCCACCACGCGTTGTAGCCGACCGCGATCGCGCCGAGCGCTTGCGCCGCCCAAAACGTCAGGACCCACTCGGGCGTGTTCGCCGCGAGAATGCCGACGCGGTCGCCCTTTCCCACGCCGTAGCGCTCACGCAGGGCCGTGGCCAGCGCCGCGACGGCGGACGCATGCTCGGTGAAGGACATCCGTCGGTCTTCGGTAACCAGATAGTCCCGGTCGCCGTGCGCGGTCGACGCGGCGAGCACCTCGCCCAGGGAGGTGCTGCGGTGGCGCATCACCGGCATCGGCGCGCCGAGCACGTCTTCGACCACCAGCTCGAACCGTCCGCCGGGGCCGGTGAGTCGGGCCGCTGCCTCGGCCGCGAATGCCTGCGGATCGAAAGGCTTGTTCATATCTTCCTCATCGCTCCGCAGGCGCGGGGGAGTCCGGTCGCCGTCATTCATGTCCTTGTGCTGGGAGGGCCGCCACTTGCCCGCAGTGACGCGCGATATGGCGTCGAACCCGTCCGACGCGCAGTGCTCCGGAGTGACGTAGGCAACAAGTTAACATTCACTAGACGGCATGTCTAGTGAATGACGTATTGTCTAGCGAAAGCTCTCGCTCCGCTGCGCGTTATGACTCTCTTCTCGAAAGTCGGACGTCAGCACCCCTTTTCGACGCACACAAGGGACCCGTTCACCATGCGCACGAACGCGAACACCAGCCTGCGTGAGGAGCAGAAGCAGCAGACCAGGGCCCGGCTCATGGCGGGTGCCAAGGAGCTGTTCAGCACCCGCGGTTACGCGGCGGTCCGGGTGGACGACATCGCGGCGGCGGTCGGCTGCAGCCGCGCGACCTTCTATCTGCACTTCGCGGGCAAGGTGGAGATTCTGAGCGCCATCGCCGCGCAGAGCACGGTGCCCAGCACGCTGCGCTTCTACGAGGACCTCGATCGCGTGCTGGAGGCCGGGTCGCGCGCCGAATTCGTCGGCTGGGTCACTCGCGCGATCGAGTGGTTCCACGAGTACAAGGACCTGCTGCCCGCCTGGGACGAGGCGACGGCGCTGGAGCCGAAGTTCCGCGCACTCGCGCGCGACGGCATTCGCGCTCTGCCGAACGCGATGACCTCCTACCTCGCGGGCTGGCCCGCCGACCGGCAGGACGAGGGGCGGTTGCGCGTGGAGCTGCTTGTGGCGCAACTGGAACGGTTCTTCACCCGGTGGGCCATGCAGGGCACCGTCGACGTCTCCGCGGAGCAGGCCGTCGAGGTGCTCGCCGACATCTGGTTTCCGGCGCTGCGGGCGCCCACCAGCGCGAGTTGAACGATTGCGCCGCTGGTGGCCCCGGAAGTCGGTGGCGCAGTCGCGAGGGCCCGAAATGGGGCCGGGCGCACGCTCGCCTTGAATGTAGCTCGGCATTCGCTGGGTGCGCGAACCTGCGTGTGCTCGAACTCGATTCGGCAGTGGTTTGGGTATCTGTCGGAGCCGTGCGGCATCATCTGTGCACGCAGCCATCCACGAACACCGCTCGGAGTGCACCATGCCGTCGCCAAGAACCAAGCCACAGCCCTTGTCGGACAGTGAGATTCAGCAGATCGCCACGGACATCGCCGGTGGCCGCCCGCCCATGGTGTGGTTCACCGCGGCCGCGGTCGGTGTGCCGGAGGGACGGTCGGGAAAGGTGGTCGCGCTCGGTGACCCGACCGACGGAGACTTCCTGCAGGTCCGGCCGACCGGCTCGAAAGATGTCCTGTCCTTCTCTCCGACAGAAGTGACATTGACCAAACCGCCGCGAGGGGCCGCCGTTTCCGCTGCCCATCCGAAGTCGACAACAAGAAAGGAATCCGCTGTGACCCAGACGTCGACCGTTACGAGCACCGCGACACCGTCCGCGCAGGGGAGCGCCCCCACGCCGCCGGTCACCCCGAAACCGCCGGGGGGCACACCGGAATCAAGCGAACAGGACGGTGCGGCCAAGAGCTCTGCCAGGCAGACACCGGCGGCGAATACCGCCAAGCCCGCGAAGGCGTCCGCCGCGCGCAAGACGAAGGCGCCCGAGGTCACGGTGACGCTCACCGGCACTGCCGACGGCGAGTGGTCGGTCGATGTGGTCAGCGGTAAGAAGCGGACGGTGCGCGGCCTTCCGGTGAACAGTTCGGCGGTGGCGCAGGCGGCCAAGGTCCTGCATCCGGAGGTTGCCGATGTGGTGGCCGGGATTCTGGAGGCGGCGCGCGGCGTGCAGGAAGCCAAGGTTCAGCAGTTGCAGGCCGAGCTCGAGGAGGCCAAGCGCCTGCTGGAGGACCTGCGCGACTGATTTCACACCGCGTTGCTGGTGGAGCGGTCGGCTGGGCGGCAGATCCGGCGCATGGGGTTTGTGAGCGCGTGCCGAGCGTCGTCGTGGAACGTGTAGCCGAGCGAGTTCTCCTTCGCGTGGTACATGGCCGCATCCGCGTCGCGGATCAGGTTGTGGACGCTGGTGTCCGAGCTGCGCGGACCGACGCACGCGATGCCGATGCTTGCGGTGATCGGAATCTCGCCCGCGCTCAGCTCGAACGGCCGGACGAAAGCGCCGATCAGTCGTTCGGCCAGCACCGCGGCCTCCTGCCTGGCCAGCGGGGACAGCACGACGAACTCGTCGCCGCCGTACCGGGACACCACGTCCTCGCGGCGCACCACCCGCCGGATCCGCGCGGCCGCGGTCGCGATCAGCTCGTCGCCGACCGCGTGCCCGTAACTGTCGTTGACGTTCTTGAAACCGTCCAGGTCGATGAACAGCAGGCAGATCGGTTGCTCGCCCCACTGCTCGCGATTGCCGTCGAGCGCGCGCAGTAGCGCGGCCCGGTTCAGCAGGCCGGTGAGCATATCGTGGTCGGCCTGGTACTGGGCGTGTCGCTCGCTGCGTGCACTGCGCACGATGGCGCGCTCGCTCCGCACCAGCACTCCGACCAGCAGCAACGCGAACAGTGACGACACCACCACGCGGTCGAGGGTGCCCAAGCTGGACCCGACCACCGGGACCAGCGAGGCCACGATCAGTGCGACCGCGATGACGCTGGCCCGCTGCCTGGAGTGGTGCGGATGGATCCGGCGTGGTGTCCCGAGCGCGGCCATGGTCGGGTGGAGCGCCGCGACACCCACGGTGGTGTAGGCAGCCAGCAGTGGAGCGAGCAGGACGTCGCGCCCGATGGGGGTGCCCACCATCTCCAGGCTGTAGCCCAGATCGCCGAGCAGCAGCGCGATCAGCCCGGCGTGCAGCAGCCATAACGAGGTCTCCGAGCGCGTCGCGGTGGCCACCGAGTGCGCGACCAGGGTGAGCAGCAGCGCATCGAGCACCGGATAGATCGCCGCCAGCAGCGTGTCCAGCGTGGTGGCATGTAACTGCAGGATCGGCGAGATGAGAAACGCCCAGGAGGCCAGCAGGGCGCCCAGGCCGATGAGGCCGGAGTCCAGCAGCAGGTCGTGGTTGTCGCGCACCTGGCGCGGATACAACCAGATCAGCCCGGCGAGGCCGACCCCGACGTAGCCGAGCAGGGTGAACGCGTCCTCGACCGGATGGATCGAGTGGTGGGTCGCCTCCCGCAGCACGGTCCCCGTCGCGAACAACACGGCGGAGGCGGACAGCAGATACCAGGGCAGCGGATGGATGGGCCGGTGAATGTGCAGCCCGATGCCCATCATCGCGAGCGTTCCGGCGAGGATGACCGCCATCGTCACCAACGACACCGCATGCGAGTCGATCGCGACATTCGTCGCGATCATGGCCGCGCCTCCCCCTAAAAGTACTGCATACCAGCGAAATCCGAGCCGACGCCGCAGGCCGCTCGAGTGCTCTGCGCTGGGTGTCATCAGTCCCCCTTGGTCGCTCCATCCCCTGTGAACTGGGCCACGTAGTAGATCTGAGAATCCTCAACCGCGACTTCGACGTTCGCCTGTTCGTCGAGCATCGCCCGAATACTGTCGGCGAACGAGAACCGAGTGTTGTTGTACGAGCAGATGTCCCAACCGACCGCCGCGCGTTCGGCAACCAAAACCTGGACAATGGAGTTGATCATGGCATGGAAAGCGGCCCCTTGTCGTGCACTTGGCGCAACAAGGGTCAAACCGGCGTAGTAGATCGCGTCCCGCGCCGCGTGTTCGGGGTAGCGTGCCGCGAAGTAGTCCGGACTGATCCATGGGACGGTGTCGAGATGCCTGGTCAGCGTTGTCACGCCGATGGGCTCGCCCGAGCCGAGTCGCGCGACGTGCTTGTGTACGCGAGGATCGACCATCTCGGCGCGGAACTCCTCGCGCCGCAGCACCTGCCGTGCGATGGCCTTGGCCCGCAGCGGGCCGAACGCCTCCTCGTAGAGGCGGTGGAACAGGTCGATCCGGTCGTCCGGAATCGTCGTCTCGACGGTGACGTAGAGGCCGCTCATCGTGGATTCCATGGGGCGGTGTGGTAGGCGGCGAGAACGAGCGCGCAGGCCGGATCGCCGTCGGAGGTGGTCTCGGTCGTGCACAGGTGGACGGGGCCGAAGCGCTCCGGCCGGTTCCGCGTCATGTCGGTCAGGCTGGACCGGATCAGGTCGGACACCTCCTCGGCGGTCTCGGCTTCGTGTTCCACGAAAAGCCCTGCGCCGGAATGGTCGTCGCGCAGCACCCAGCCGATACCCGCGGCGGCGCGCGCACCGGGTTCGTTCGCGTGCTGGACCGCATACACGCAGTAGAGGCGATCGCCCCAGGAGATCGGTTTGCGCACCCGGCCGGTGCGTTCCAAGGTCGCGCGCGGTGGAATGACCGACGACAGCCGGATCAAGTTGGCCTCGCCGACTCCCAGACCGCGTAGCGCCGCGTCGAAAGCTGCCATCGCGGTCGGCCCCACTCCGGTTGCGGCTCCTATCTCGATCGTCAGCGATCGACCTGGCATCGGCCCACCCATCGGCTGGCGTAAGCGATCGATCCACTGCCATCCTCTCAGGTCGCCACCTGGGGTGTTATGCATCATCATGCCCTCCGGAAACAGTTCGACCCCAATTTGCAGGCTTTAATTGCGTCAAAATCGACTGTGCGTCAGGAATGCGCATCGCGCATCTCGAGAGCCGAAGGCAGTGCTCGTGCGGCGTGTCTCCTAGTCTGAGAAGAGAGTCGACGACAGTGAGGGACCAGGTTGCGGACATGGGTGGCACCGGGGCGGGTCAACATCATCGGTGAGCACACCGATTACAACGAGGGCTTCGTTCTGCCGATCGCCCTGCCGCTGGTGGTGCGGTGCGGGGCCGCGGTGCGCGCCGACGGGCAGGTGCGGGTCGTCTCGCGGCAGCGGCCCGGCGAGCCGGTGCTCGTCGCGGTGTCCGAGCTCGCCGCTCAGCGGGAGCGGGTGCCGGGATGGTCGCGTTACCCGCTCGGGGTCGTCGCCGGATTCGAGCGGCGCGGACACCGGGTCCCGGGCGTGGACCTGGACCTGGACGGCGCGGTGCCGATCGGCGCCGGGCTGTCGTCCTCGGCGGCGCTGTCGTGCGCGGTGGCCCTCGCGCTGCGGGATCTCTTCGCGCCCAGTCTGACCGACCGGGCGCTGATCGACCTGGCGAGCGCCGCCGAGAACGACTACGTCGGTGCACCGACCGGGTTGCTCGACCAGTCGGCCGCGATCCTGTGCACGGCCGGGCACGCGCTGTTCCTGGACGTTCGCGGTTTCGTCGCCGACACCGGGACGTCGCCGCGCGGCGTCGGGCACGAGCAGATCCCTTTCGACCTGGACAGGTTCGGCCTCGAGCTGCTGGTTATCGATACCGGGCAGCCGCACGACCTGGTCGAGGGCGGCTACGCCGAGCGGCGCGCCCAATGCGTGGCCGCGGCCGGGGAACTCGGCGTCGCCGCCTTGCGTGATGTCGCGTCCGCGGCGTCCGTCGAGCGGATCACCGATGACGTGCTGCGTCGCCGGGCCCGGCATGTAGTGACCGAGAACGCCAGAGTGCTCGCGATTGCTGAAAGATTGCGGGGTGGCGCCGATCCACGCGGGATCGGCCCGATCCTGACCGAGGGGCACGCCTCGCTGCGCGATGATTTCGAGATCTCCACGCCGGCTCTGGACACGGCCGTGCGTGCCGCGTTTGCGGCGGGCGCGCATGGCGCGCGCATGGTCGGCGGCGGGTTCGGCGGGAGTGTGATCGCCCTCGTCGATCGCGGGCGGACCGAGGCAGTGGCGGAGACGGCGCGGAAACGCTTCGCCGACGCGAGTCTTGCCGATCCGCGCACGTTCGTGGTTGTTCCCGCGGGGGGCGCGCACCGCATCGACTGAGCGATCGTCCAGGATTTGTGCGTGATTGTGCCCCGCGAGTGCGGCACAATCACGCACAGTAGGTGTCAGCCGACACCCAATCGGTGGGCGACGAGGAAGTCGCGCGCGCCTGGCAGCACCAGCACCAGCACCACGCACGATCTCGCCCCGACGTCCGGTTTCACCGCCAGGAGGGACGCTGTGCCGCTTGCTGATCCACCCGTTCTCGCTTCCGCGCTGACCGCCGCCGACGTGCGCCGGGCAGCTGCGACCATGCATCTCGACGCCGCCACCACGCTTCGGCTGGACGCCGGCGCCGTCGACTACGCACTGGTCGCCTTGTATTTCGTGTTCGTACTCGGCATCGGCCTTCTGGCCAGGCGGCGCATCTCCTCCAGCATCGACTTCTTCCTGTCCGGGCGCTCGCTGCCCGCCTGGGTGACCGGCCTGGCATTCATCTCCGCGAACCTGGGCGCGGTGGAGATCATGGGCATGTCCGCCAACGGCGCCCAATACGGTTTCCCGACCTTCCACTACTTCTGGATCGGCGCGGTGCCCGCCATGCTGTTCCTCGGCGTGGTGATGATGCCGTTCTACTACGGCTCCAAAGTGCGCAGCGTGCCGGAGTTCATGCGCAGGCGTTTCGGCACCGGCGCGCACCTGGTGAACGCGCTGAGCTTCGCGATTGCGCAGATCCTCATCGCGGGTGTCAACCTGTACCTGCTCGGCTCCATCGTGAACGTACTGCTGGGTTGGCCGCTGTGGGTGTCGGTGATCGTGGCCGCCGCGATCGTGCTCTCCTATATCACCCTCGGCGGTCTGTCCGCCGCGATCTACAACGAGGTGCTGCAGTTTTTCGTCATCGTGGCCGCGCTGCTGCCGCTCACCCTGGTCGGCCTGCACAAGGTCGGCGGCTGGAGCGGACTGAAGGAGAAGATCACCGCCTCGCCGGGCGGGCCGCAACAGCTGGATTCCTGGCCGGGCAACGCGCTGAGCGGGTTCAGTGACAACTTGCTGTCGGTGGTCGGCATCGTGTTCGGGCTCGGGTTCGTCCTTTCCTTCGGATACTGGACCACGAACTTCGTCGAGGTGCAGCGCGCGATGGCGACGCACTCCATCTCGGCGGCGCGGCGTACCCCGATCATCGGCGCCTACCCGAAGATGTTCATCCCGCTGATCGTGGTGATCCCGGGCATGATCAGCGCCGTGCTGGTGCCGCAGATGGCCGAGTACAAGACGGCGGTGACGGCGAATCCGGATTTCGAGAGCGACACCACCTACAATCAGGCGCTGCTGTACCTGATGAAGGACGTGCTGCCCAACGGTTTGCTCGGCGTCGGCCTCGCCGGTCTGCTCGCGGCGTTCATGGCGGGCATGGCGGCCAACATCTCCGCGTTCAACACCGTGTTCAGCTACGACCTGTGGCAGCAGTACGTGCGGCGCGAGCGGGCGGACGGCTACTACCTGGGTGTGGGCCGGCTGGCCACGGTCGGCGCGACGGTGGCCGCGATCTTCACCGCGTTCATCGCGTCCGGCTTCAGCAATATGATGGATTACCTGCAGACCCTGTTCAGCTTCTTCAACGCGCCGCTGTTCGCCACATTCATCCTCGGCATGTTCTGGAAACGGATGACGCCGACCGCAGGTTGGATGGGCCTGGTCTGCGGAACCGGTTCGGCGATCCTCGTATTCATCCTGCACGAAACGAAGGTGTTCGAATTGTCCGGTCAGGGCGCGAGTTTCGTCGCGGCCGGGGTCGCGTTCGTGGTCGACATCGGGGTGAGCGTCGCGGTCACCCAGGTGACCCAGCCCAAACCCGCGGCAGACCTGATCGGGTTGGTGTATTCGGAGACGCCGAAGGACGTGCGCACCGACCCAGAGGCCGACGCGCTGCCCTGGTATCAGCGTCCGGTCCTGCTGGCGGGCATCGCCCTCGTGCTCGTCATCGCCCTCAATATCGTCGTCGGATAAGGAGCTGACTCGATGCTTTTCGACATCCGCACCATCGTCGGGGGGTTGCTCGGCTGCTACGCGGTCATCCTCGTCATCACCGGTCTGGTGCACGACACCGCGGCCGACGAGGCCAAAACCGGTGGTATCAACGTCAATCTCTGGTCAGGGGCCGGCATGGGAGTGGTAGCGCTGGCCTTCCTGGCCTGGGTGCTGCTTCGTCCGGTCCAAGTGCCGCCTGAACCGCAGGCACCTGCGGGCGAAACCGCAGAGGGGCCTGACTCCGTCTGAACAGCGGCGGCGCCCCCTGGATGCGAGGGGACGCCGCCGGTTGTGGCGTGGATCAGAGGCCCGGGCGGGGAATGTCGCCGCGCCAGGCACCGGTTTCGTGGCCCTGGCCCTCGATGAAGTGCTTGAAGCGCTCCATGTCGCCGTTCACCCGGTGCTTCAGGACGCCGAGCTTGTCGGCGACGTTCTCCACAAAGCCTTCGGGATCGACCTCCATCTGCGCGGTCACCCTGGTGTGGGTGTCGTCCAGGCGATGAAAAGTGATCACGCCCGCGTGATTGGGTCCGCTGTCGGACCTCCATGCAACCCGTTCGTCCGGATGCTGCTCGGTGATGGTGGCGTCGAACTCCCGCGTCGAAGGGCCGACGTGGATACGCCAGTGGGTGTGCCTGTCGTCCAGCTGCCGCACCGTTTCCACACCCTCCATGAACTGCGGAAACGACTCGAACTGCGTCCACTGGTTGTAGGCGGTGCGAACCGGGACCTCGACGTCTACCGTGGCGGCCAATGTGCTCACTTGCTACCCCTTTCCTCACCCGACCCGCGGCCGGGCATCGAGCGGTCGACAATCGCTCCCGTGGGGGCGAATCGGGTCATAGGGCGCTTACCCGGGCAGGTTGGAGACAAACAAGCGAGGGGCGCGGTGACACCCAGGCTTGTGGGATGGTCATCCGGCCCATCGCTTGCCTTGTGACAGGCCGGACGACCTGCTGGAGGGCTGTGTGCTCAGAGGAAGCAGCCCGCAGCCCTCAGGCGGGTGTACACGTCGTCGGAGACAGTGACCGTGCCGTTAGGGCCGACAATTGCCAGCACACCCAAGTCCACCCGGGATCGGACGGAGCAGTCCAGCAGTTTTGCGGTGACCTCGATTTTTTGGTCGGCGTGTGCTGCACCAGCACCGATGATGGTTGAACAGGCAAGCGCCAGAGCGATAGCACCTGTTTTGACGAGTCGCACGGGTGTCCTCCTTGGAATCGCAGTCGTGTACAGCTTGCGGATCTCTCGTCCGGGTGATCGTGCGGAGGGCGTTTTGTCGTCCCGGGCCGACATACCGCCGGCTCAATGTGCAGGCCCCAACGATAAGGGCTGTCGCGCGAGCAAACGTGTCGGCAGCACCGGCGATTCGTCACATCGTGCTCGCGCCCGGTTCCGAATGTTTGCCACCGGGATGCGATCGATCGACGCTTCGATGGTGTCCATCGCCGCACGCCTCTCGCCTGCCATTCCAGGCATTTGCCGGCCAGCAGGCAGGTCAGCCATTCACTCGTGTGGTTTGGCCCGCATCACACGAGGGTCCCCGGCCGACCAGAGGCCGGCCGGGGACAACACGCGAATAGTTCAGCGGTCCCCTTGGCTTAAACCGTGATTCCGAAAACGCCGGTCGGGACGCCGGCGACCAAGGTGGGGCTACCGCCGCCGATCGGCGCCGACACCACCCTCAGGTTTCCACTATCGGTAATGAAGAGGGTGCTACCGGAAACGGTGACATCGACAGGGCCCGACAGACCGGTCGTGACCAGTGGGGTCACCGCGCCGCCGGTCGCCGGCACCGACACCACCCTGTTGGCCCCGAATTCGGCAATGTAAAGGGTGTTTCCGACGCGGGCCAGACCCATGGGCTGATTCAAGCCCGTCACCACGGGGGTTGCCGTGCCGCCGGCTGCCGGCATCGAATACACCGTGCCGACGACGGCACCGTCGCTGGCATAGACAACGCCGGGGCCATAGATGTAGGGCAGCGGGTTGCTCGTGCCGTCCAGATTTGCGCTGACGGTGACGTTCACCGTGCCCGTACCGGGCGGGGCGACGGCCGTGATCTGGGTATTGGAGTCGATGGTGAATGTGGTTGCCGTCGTGCCGAACCGCACGGTCAACGGACCGACACCGCTGAACCCGGAGCCGGCGATCACCACAGAGTTCAAGCCCGCTTCAGGGCCGAAACTGGGAGTAAGGGAAGTGAGAACGGGTGGCATTGGTATCCCTCCGAACGGAGAAAGTGAAAAGGGTTGTACTGCAACGGTGTTGATGTCGTAGTGACACCGCTATGTCCAGTAACCCTCCAGCGGAGGCACTTTGGCAATGAATTCCGGATCCGTTTTCGTCCGTTTTCTTCCGGTTTTGTCCGGTTTCAACTGGACCTGCCGGCCCAGCTGTCGGCCAGTGACCCGGTCGCAGCCCGACGCATGTGGACCGTCTCCGAGGAACTGACCCGCCCCGACCAGCTGCGGTAGCCGGGCCCTGACAGCGCGGCCTGGCGCCTGACCTCTGTTGCCTGGGTCCCGCGGATCCGAAGTGCACTCCGAGGCCACCGCACCCGCATCATTCCGGCATTCGTCGGTAGGTCGTGGTGATCCGCCGGGCCTTCGCCCGGCGGATCATGCGAGGTCTAGGAGACGGTGCGCACCCGCCCGGCTAGGCCGATCAGGACGTCGACGGCGAGGAAGGCGAGCAGGCTCAGCCCGACCAGCGGGACGAACGAGCCGACCACCAGCGCGGCGGCCAGCAGCGGAACGACCAGCCACGGTGAGTTCTTGCGCAACGCGCCGCGCCGCGGCGCGCGGCCGAGCGCCAACCCACCCTCACCGCGGGTAGGGCGCCGACGCCACCACAGGAGGTAGCCGCGGACGATCACAGTGATCAGGCCGAGCATCGCCGCGAGCAGTAACAGCTGGTTGAGCAGCCCGAACATGAGACCCATGTGGAACTGGATGCCCCAGTTGGTGAGCTTGGCCATCAGCGGCCAGTCGGCGTAGGCCAGGCGGTCGGTGACCGCGCCGGTGGCTCCGTCTACGGCGACCGCGTCGACGGTGTAGATGCCGGGTATCCGTCGTTCCTTCACCGCGAACGCCTCCCCCGGCGCGTCCGGGACCGCGATCTCCGCGGCCTGGGTGACCCCGTTGGCGCGGGCGGTCTCATACACCCGATCCAGCTGACTGATCCGGTCGGCCGGGTCGCTGGACGCGGGCGCTCCATGGTCGCCGCCGTGGTGATCGCTACCCGAATCATGAACGGGCGCAATGGTTCCTGGCGACATGGTGCTGACCGCGGGCGTGGTCCAGCTGAGCTGCTGACGCAACTCGGTGACGTTCGCGCCCGTGTACGTCGACCAGGTCAAGCCGGTCGCCGACAGTAGAAGCAGCAGCGGAAGCACCCACATGCCGACCGCGCCGTGCCAATTCAGCGTGCGGCCGCGCCCGTTCTGCGACCGGTCGGGCGCAAACAGCCAGCCTGCGGAATTGCGGATGCGTCGGCCCCGTACGCGGCGCACCCAGATGACCAGACCGTCCAGCGCCACGATCCACAGCCAGGACGCGGCAAGCTCGCTGTAGATCCGGCCCGGCTCGCCCAGGTGCAGATCCCGGTGCAGGCGGTCGATCCAGGTGCGCAGCGGCAACGCACCCGAGCTGCCGTAAACGACGGAATCGCCGACGGGCCGCGCGGTGTATGGGTCGACGAACACAGCCCGCCGCTCGGACTCACCCAGTGAGGGATCGTCGAAGAGCACGCGGGTGGTGTCCTCGGCGTCCGCCGCCGGGGCGACGGCCACAAGCCTCAGGTTCGGCTGGGTGGCGACCGCCGCGGTGACCTGATCGGACAGCGGTTTCGGCGTTCCGGCCGCCGTGACCGTCAGCAGGTCGCGCGACGTGATCGACTCGAGTGTCGGTGAGATTGCGTAGAGCGCGCCCGTGACGGTGGCGACGAGGAGGAAGGGCCCAACGAATACGCCTGCGTAGAAGTGCAGCCGCATGGCCAGTGCATACCAGCCGTTGCGTGACGCGGGCCGGGATTTGCTCGACAGCTCGGGTATTTCGGCGTCGGGCGTGGTGATTTCTGTTGTACTCACAGTCGTTTCGATTCTGAGGGGCGGGAACCCGGGCAGGTCGCAGGCCGTTGCTCACGATGTACCGCGGCCGTGGGGCCCGGTGAGGCGCGAAACTTCCGCCGCGCGTATTTGGCCGACCGCCGCCTGGACGACGTGAACGTGTCGCGGCAGACGTTCCGGCGGATGCGAAGGCACAGCAGCGGCCGCAGTCACCTCCGTGCGGCGCGACGCCGCGGTGCAGCATGACGCCGCTGCGCTGAAGTACGCGGACGCGATGGCGTGCTGCCCCGCGGCGCGTCATGTCCACGCGATCGCGAAATGCTGACGAGCGTGCGCCGCAACGCTGTGCCGCACGGTGAAAAGCGGCGGAGTGGGCGGCGCTCACACACGAATGCTCCCGTGCACCGGGTCGGGAAAGATCAGATGCCGACCGGAAGCGGCGGACCACGGGTGCGCAGGGATTGGGCGGCGAGAACGCGCAGGATGACGCGATCACGATGGGCCGTGCGCAGTGGCGCCGGACCCGCGACGATGGGCGCCCTTTGGCGCACCGGAATTACGCGGGCCAGCACCGCCGTCCCCACCCGGTACGCTGCTTCCGCACCGCGGATCACGATGGCGGCCGCGACCGCCGCGAAGAGGTGTGCGGTGAGCATGATCGGAGTCAGCTGCGCATCACCGTGATGCAGGTGCCCCGAACTGAATCCCATGGTGAGGTGACCGAGCACCTGCCCAGTCACCAGCGCAGCGGCCAGCCCGGTCGAGGTGTCCCGCAACAGAGCGAGCCCGGCCACCATGGCGCCGATCACGGTGGAACCGGCGGTGAGCAGCACCAGCGCCGTGGCAGTCGGAGGCATGCCGTCCGACACCCAACCATGTGCGGCGATGGAAATGACCCCCGATATCGCACCAGCCGAACCACCGCGCACCTGCGCGACGGCGCCGCGTAGATCCGCGGCGGGACGGCCGAACTCGATACTCACCCGCTGATGATAGCCGACAGATTGCACGCGACCGTTCGTACCGATCCGATCCGGAAAATGGCCGAGAGCTGCAGTTTCCATCCGGAAATAAAACTGTATTCGGGGCCGGTTCGAGCGCCCGCTGCGACCCTGGTGCGGCTTCCGACGGGCCGGTCAGCTCGCGTCGACGTCCATCTCGATCAGCGGCTTGCGCAATAGTTTGCCGGTCGCATTACGGGGGAGTTCGTCGAGGAAGATCACCTCGCGCGGCACCTTGTAGCGCGCCAGATTCGCCTTGACGTAGTCCTTGATCTCCTGCGGATCCCGCGCCGAGTCCGGGCCGGGAACGACGAAGGCGCGCAGCCGTTTTCCGAATGCGCGGTCGTCCACGCCGACCACCGCGGCCTCGAAGATGTCGTCGCGGCCCGCGATGAGATTCTCCACCTCGAGCGGGAAGACGTTCTCGCCGCCGGAGACGATCATGTCGTCGTCGCGGCCGTCGATGAAGAGCAGGCCATCGGCGTCGAAATGCCCGACGTCGCCACTGGACATCATGCCGTCGACGATCTCCTTGGTACGGCCGTCGGTGTAGCCGGTGAACGCGAAGCCGTTGTCCACGAAGACGGTTCCGACGACGTTCGGCGCGGTGATCGGCTTTCGGTTCTCGTCCAGCAGCACGATCCGGATGCCGACCGGTGCGCGGCCCGCGGTAGTCGGCGCCTTGCGCAGGTCCTCGGGGGTAGCGACGGTGATGACGGCGCACTCGGTGGAGCCGTACAGGTTGTAGAGGCTGTCGTTGAAGTAGTCCAGTGTGCGGGTCACGACATCGGGCGCGATGGCCGAGCCCGCCGCGAAGATCACCTTGATGGTGCTCGAGTCGTACTTCGCCAGCACCTCGTCGCCCAAGTCCAGGATGCGCTGCAGCATGGTCGGCACCAAGACCAGCGAGTCCGCGCGGTAGGTGGTGATGTTCACGAGCGTCTGCTCCGGGTCGAAGCGGCGCTGCTGGAAGACCACCCGGTTGCCGAGCGCGAGACCGAGAGTGAACTGGGATAGGCCGGTGCCGTGGAAGATCGGCGCCGCCATGAGCATGGTGCCGTTGTTGGGTAGCGGCACCCGGTCGAGGAACTGGGCCGAAGCGAACGGGCTCACCCGGTCGCGTGGCGCGCCTTTCGGGGTGCCGGTGGTGCCGCTGGTGAGGACGACCACGCCGCCCGGTTTCGCCGGTGCGGGCAGCGGCGCGGTGGAGCGTCTCGCGACCAGCGACTCGAGGGTGGGAATCGACGGGTCGGCGTCGTCCTTCTCGTCCACCCAGGTGAGCACCCGTGGGATGTCGGCGGGAATCGCGCTCATCAGGTCGAGGAACTCGCTGTCGTGCAGCACGGCCTTCACGTGCTCGCGCTCGGCCACATCGGCGAGCTGCGGCTTGGCGAAGCTGGTGTTCATCAGCACGGTGCGCACGCCGAGTTTGCCGGTCGCCAGCAGGCTCAGCACCATGCCGCGGTGGTCACGTGCCAATACGGCGACCACGTCACCGGGCTCCAGGCCCTGGTCCGCGAGGCCGCGGGCCAGGGCATTGGACTGCTCGTCGAGCTGGCCGAAGGTCAGCTCCCCGCGTTCGTCGACGATGGCGCCCGCGCTGGGCCTGGTCTGCGCGGCGTGCATGACCACACCGGCGAACGGGCCGAACCTGAGCACGTTGAACGCCGACCGCACGACGTGATCCGGGCGCAGCGGATTGAACAGCCGCCGCCTGACCATGACATTCACGCTGAGGGCGAGATCGCTCGCCTTGCGCACGGTGCCGCTGAGCGCGGGGAAGGACAGAGACATCGGTGACAACCTTCCGGCGATCCTACCCAATAGCCCCAGGTGGTGCGGACCGCAACTTCGAGATCCAGTGCTACCGCCAACAATAACAAGCGACTGTAACCGCTTGTGTCAGGTATCTCGGCGAGCTGTACCCGCGAGTAACCGAACGGGCCGGGCGTGACCCGGCCCGCCCACCCTCAGGCCTGAACCTCGTAATCCACCAGCACGCGGCGCAGCAGCTTGCCGGTCGGGTTGCGGGGGAGGTCGTCGAGGAAGACCACTTCGCGGGGCACCTTGTAGCGGGCCAGATTGTTCTTGATGTAGGCCTTGATCTCCTCGCCATCCGGCGTGTGGCCCGGCTCGGGAACGACGAAGGCGCGCAACCGCTTGCCGAACTCCGCGTCGTCCACGCCGACCACCGCGGCGTCGAAGATGTCGGGGCGCTCCAGTAGCAGGTTCTCCACCTCCTGCGGGAAGACGTTCTCGCCGCCGGAGACGATCATGTCGTCGTCGCGACCGTCCACCATGAGCAGTCCGTGCTCATCGAAGTGGCCGACGTCGCCACTGGCCATGTAGCCGTCGATGACCTGCTTCTTCCTGCCGTCGGTGTAGCCCTCGAACGGCGCGCCGCTGCGGATGAAGATGCGCGCGGTCGTGTTGATCGCGGTGACCCGTTTGTCGTTGTCGTCGTAGAGCCGCACCTCGCAGGTGATGGGCGCGCGGCCGGCGGTTCCGGGCGCGAGGGCCAGGTCCTCCGGTGTGGCCACGGTCGCGACCGCGCATTCGGTCGAACCATAGAGGTTGTGGAGGACGGGCCCGAACACCTCGGTGGCCTTGATCGTCAGCTCGGGGGACAGTGCTGAACCGGACAGCACGATCGCCTTCAGCGAAGAAAGGTCGTACTTCGCGCGGATCGCAGGGTCGAGCTCGACCATCCGGTGCAGCATGGTCGGCACCGCCACCAGCATGTCCGCCTTGTGGTCGGCGACCATCTTCAGTGTCGCCTCGGCGTCGAAGCGGCGGCGTACCACCACGCTGTTGCCCAGGGCCGCGCCGACTATCCAGGTGGCCAGGCCGGTGCTGTGGAAGATCGGCGACACGATCACCTGGGTGCCGCCCTGTGGAAACGGGATGCGGTCGACCAGCTGCGCGGTGGACAGCGGGGAGACCTTGCCGCGCGGAGCGCCCTTCGGCAGGCCGGTGGTGCCGCTGGTCAGGATGACGAAGCCACCGGTTTTTCCCGGCGCGGGCAGCGGTTCGGTCGAGTTGGCCGCGACCAGGTCGTCGAGGGTTCGCACGCCTTCCGGCAGTTGGGCGCCCTCGTCGACCCAGGTGATGTAGCGCGGCAGGTCGGCGGGTAGCGCGTCGAGCAGGCCGAGGAACTCACTGTCGTGGAGCACCGCCTTCACCTTCTCGCGCTCGCACACCTCGGCGAACTGCGGTTTGGCGAACCCGGTGTTCATCAGCGCCGCCCGCACACCGAGCTTGCCCGCTGCGGCCATGGACAGGATCAGGCCGCGGTGGTCGCGGGCCAGCAGGCCGATCACCGTGCCCTCGGTGATGCCCCCCGCTTGGAGACCGCGCGCGATCGCGTTCGACTGTTCGTCCAGCTCGCGGTAGGTCAGCGTGCCTGCCTCGTCGACGATGGCCGGCGCGTCCGGCTTGATCCGCGCGGAGTGCCGGATCACCGTGGCCTGCGCGCCGAGAATCCGAGATTCCCGAATCGTCCGCAGCGTCTCCAGCGGTCTGCGGGGATCGCTGATGCCACGGGAACGCAGCACTCCCAGCGCTTGCACAGCCTCGAGCGCGTGCGCCACCTTCATGTCGAAACCTCCACAAAACCTCGCGCCGGTACTCGACCCAGCGAACCGGTATGGCCTGTCGAATTGTCACCGTAGCAGCGCGGCGTGTGGCAGGTCACAAATAAATCAGACAATTCAGACGTAATCGGATTCGTCCGAACGTGGTGACAGCTGCCGCTCCGGCTCGACAACTCGCTCTTGCGGACTCGACAGGCCGAGCACTCCGGCCCCGAATCCGTTGGGGCCGGAGTTGCTGCGACCGTGCGAACAAGACGCCTCAGTCCCCAGGAAGTCCCCGGGCGAATCCGGCAGCGATCAACAAGCAACTGATAACGGCGACGACGACAATGCTCCACATGTGTGCGAGGCTACGGAGTCCGCGTTTCATGGTCCACAATTCCGGTATCGCCAAAACTGGTGGTGCTCTTCGAATTCGGGCGCGGTACGGAAGAAACACGCGCAATTGGACACCGAGCCGGAAAACAGGAGACCGGTGCGAGTTGTGCAGCCGACCCGCACTGGTTTTCCCTGTGCGCCTTACTACTTCAGCTCGGCGCTGGTCTTCCCGAGCACCCTGCGGGCCACGATCAGCTGCTGGATCTGCTGGGTTCCTTCGAAGATGTCCAGGATCTTGGAATCCCGGCCCCACTTCTCCAACAGGGTGCGCTGCGAGTAGCCGATGGCGCCGGCCAATTCGACTGCCTCAAGGGTGATGTCGGTACCGGTGCGACCTGCCTTCGCCTTGGACATGGAGGCCTCGAGTGAGTTGGGCTTCTTGTTGTCGGCCATCCACGCCGCGCGCAGGGCGAGTAGGTAGGCGGCCTCGTAATCGGCTTCCATCCGCAGGAATTCGGCGGCGGCGGCGTGCTGATTGTTGGCCGGGATGTCGTAGGAGATCTCGACACCCGCGTCGGTCAGGATGACACGCAGCTCCTCGAGCGCGGCGCGGGCGACACCGACCGCCATCGCGGCGACGAGGGGGCGGGTGTTGTCAAAGGTCTGCATGACCCCGGCAAAGCCCTTCTCCACATTGACTTCCGGGCTGCCGAGGATATTGTCCTTCGGAATCCGGCAGTCCTGCAGCAGCAGCACCGCGGTGTCGGAGGCTTTGATGCCGAGCTTGTGCTCGAGCCGCGCCACCGACAGACCCGGGGAGTCCCGGGGTACGACGAACGACTTGATCGCCGCGCGGCCGAGGCTCTTGTCGACTGTCGCCCACACCACGATGTGGGTGGAGCGCTGGCCCGCGGTCACGAAGATCTTCTCGCCGTTGAGCACCCATTCGTCGCCGTCGAGCACGGCGGTGGTGGACACGGCCGCGGAGTCGGAGCCGAAGGACGGCTCCGTGATGGCCATGGAGGCCCACACCTTGCCGAAGCGCTTCAGCTGCTCGTCGGTGGCGACGGCGGCGATCGCCGCGTTGCCCAGCCCCTGGTAAGGGATCGACAGCATCAGACCGACGTCGCCCCAGGAGGTCTCCAGCGCGTTCAGCAGCGCGGACATATTGCCGCCGTTGCTGTTTCCGAGTAGCTCGGTGGCGTGACTGTTCGTCTCGCTGTCATCCGCACGGCCTCCGGCGGCGCCGCCGATCTTCTGGGTGCCGGAATCGGCGAGGCCTTCCACCATGGCGGCCATGGTGTCCAGCTCGACCGGGTAGTCGTGCTCGGCGAGGTCGTACTTGCGTGAGATCGGGCGGAAGATCTCCTGCGCGACCTGGTGGGCCTGGTTGGCGCTGGCCCGCAGCTTCTTGGGGAGTTCGAGGTTGATCATGGTGAAGTCTCCTGGAATAACGAACAGACCGATCAGATGAGCACGATGCCTTCGGCGACACCGATGGCCCGCAGGTCGCGGTACCAGCGCTCGACCGGGTGTTCCTTGGTGAAGCCGTGACCACCGAGCAGCTGAACGCCGTCGAGGCCGATTCGCATGCCTTTGTCGGTGGCCAGCTTCCTCGCCAGCGCTGCTTCCCGCGCGAAGGACAGGCCCTGCTCCGCGCGAGAGGCGCCACGCAAGGTCACCAAGCGCAGGCCGTCGAGCTCGATCGCGATATCGGCGACCATGAAGGCGACCGCCTGGCGGTGCGAGATCGGCTCGCCGAACGCCTCCCGCTCGTTCACGTACGGAATCACGTAGTCCAGCACCGCCTGGCTGGTGCCGACGGCGAGCGAGGCCCAGCCGAGACGCGCCAGGCGAACGGCGTCGGCGTAGTCCTCGGCGCGGGTCTTGGCGTCACCGTCGCCGAGAATCGCGCCGGTACCGACTGCGACGTTGTCCAGGATCAGGCGACCGAGGCCCGCGGCTCGCAGCCCCATGCTCGGGTCGGCCTCCACGACCAGGCCGGGGGTGTCCGACTCGATGATGAACAGCGCGGGACGGCCGTCGAGTTCGGCGGCGACGAGGAACAGCTCCGCGTCGGCAGCGGCAGGTACCAGGCTCTTGACGCCCGAGATACGGTAGCCGCTCGGCGAGCGCACCGCCTTGGTCTGCAGCGTGAACGGGTCGAAAAGGGCGCGGGGCTCGCTGATCACGACCGCGGCCTGTGGCACGTTCGCGCCGGTGAAGGCCGGCAGATAGGTCTTCTGCTGCGCGTCGGTGCCCCACTGTGACAGCGCGACCGCGACACCGCTCGGCGCCAGGATGGGCAGGGCCAGACCCATGTCTCCGTGCGCCAGCGCCTCGGCGACCAGCGAGTTGGTGACCGCGCCGCGCTCGGAGGCGACGCCGTCGAGTTCCTCGGGAACGTTGATCAGGGCGATGGCGAGCTCGGCGGCCCGCTCGAGCAGGTCGCGCGGCGCCTCGGCGGCATGGTCGGCGTCGTAGGCCGCCGGGCGCAGGATCTCGGCGGCGAACTCGCGGACGGTCGCCACGATCATCTGCTGGTCGTCGCTCGGTGTCAGGTCGAAGAAGCCCTTGCTCCTCGACTCGTTGTCCGCGAGGCGCTTGGGCGCGCCGTTGCCCGCGACCTTGGCGAACGCGCGGGTGGCGGCACCCAGGGTGCGGAAGCCGGTCTTGGTGCCCTCGTAGGTGACTCGCTCGATCGGCTTACGCAGGTTGTACTTGTGGGCGAGTTCCGACCCGGTCAGTGTCGTCATGACTCGCATCGCCGTGCCCATCCAATCCCGCTTGGGCTGGTTCAGGCCGACCGCGGAGGTGTCCGGACCCCGCGTCGTTGCGCTGTCTCGAGTGCTCATCATCACCATGTTTTCTCGGATGGGTGGGGTGAGGTCTGTCCCAGCTATCTTACTCCTGAGTAAGGCCACCTTACTTCAGAGTAAGAAGGGCGTCGAGGTGTAGTCGACGCCGACTCCGCTGCTGACCACAGTGATGTTGGGATTCGATAGGCCGGCTCGCCGCACTCGATGCGAGGATCAGCGAACCGCGACGGCAACGCAGGCTGCTCGGCCGCAGCGCGGCGCCGTCCGCGCGTGGCTGGCGGCGCCGTAATGCGGCCGACGAGACGTTCGGCTCGGACGCTTACTCGCGGACGTAATACCGCAGCGTCGCGTATGCCGTCAGTGCGGCGAACACCACGCCGACGGGCGCGATGACCAGCGCGGTCATCACGATGTCGTCGCCGGTGATGCGCGGGAACACCTTGCTGGAAAACAGGTCGCCCAAGGCGCGGTCGATCACCAGCGGCCGTGCCGCGAGCAGGCCGAGCATCGCGAACAGCGATCCGGCCAGCGCGGCGACCACCGCCTCCAGGAGGAACGGCAGCTGGGTGTACCACCGCGTCGCGCCGACCAAACGCATGATGCCCACCTCGGTGCGCCTGGTGAATGCGGCGATCTGCACCATGTTCGCGATCAGCAGCAGCGCTGCCAGCGCCTGCAGCACGGCCAGACCGAAGGCCGCGTTGCGCAACCCGTCGAACAGGCTGACCAGCCGGTCCACAATGTCCTTGTCATTGCGCACCATCCCGACGCCCGGCCGGTCGTAGAAGTTCTCGTAGATCGTCGGGTACAGCTCCGCGTTCTCCATCTTCACACGCAGCGACGCGGGCAACGGCGTCTCGCTGACGTACTTGGCCAGCTCGGGCTGGTCTTTGAACGTTTTATCCTTGGCCTCGCGCACGGCGTCGTCGCGGTTGAGGAACTGAACCGACTGCACGCCGCTGGTTGCCTTCAGATCGGCCATGAGCGATCGGCACGGATCCTGCGAACAGTCCGGGTCATTGGCCGAGACGTCCTCGGTGAGATACAGCCGTACCTCGAGCCGGTCGAGGAAGTACTGCTCGGTCTTGTCCGCGATGCGTACCGCGAGTAGACCGCCACCGAGCATGGTGAGCGAGACCGCGGTGGTCAGGATCATCGCGATGGTCATCGTGACATTGCGGCGCAGGCCTGCGAAGACCTCGCTGAACAGGAAGCTCGCGCGCATTATCGGCCCACCCCGTAGACGCCGGTCGCCTCGTCGCGCACCAGACGCCCGTGATCGAGCTCGACCACCCGTCTGCGCATCGCGTCGACGATGTGGTTGTCGTGCGTCGCCATCAGCACCGTGGTGCCGATGCGGTTGATCCGCTCCAGCAGCATCATGATGTCGCCGCTGGTGTCGGGGTCGAGGTTGCCGGTCGGTTCGTCGGCCAGCAGCACCAGCGGCCGGTTCACGAACGCCCGCGCGATTGCCACACGCTGTTGTTCACCACCGGACAGCTCCGTCGGTAGGCGATCGGCTTTGCCGCCGAGTCCCACCATGTCCAGCACCTCTGGGACGGTGCGGTCGATGAACTGGCGTCGCTTGCCGATCACCTCCAGCGCGAACGCGACGTTCTGGTACACCGTCTTCTGCTGCAGCAGCCGGAAGTCCTGGAACACGCACCCGATGCGCTGGCGCAGCTTGGGCACCCTGCGGTTGGGCAGCCGGTCGACCCGGAAGTCGGCGACCTGGATCTCGCCCGCTGTGGGCGATTCCTCTTTGAGCAGCAGCCGCATGAAGGTCGACTTACCCGAGCCGGACGGTCCGATGATGAAGACGAACTCGCCCTTGCCCACATCGACGGTGATGTTGTCCAGCGCGGGTCGCGTCGAGGTCTTGTACGACTTGGTGACGTTCCGCATGGTGATCACGGGGAGCCAGTGTAACCAGCACCTGCGCGTGTCCTGCGTTGTCAACCACAGGTGACGAGCTGGTGACGGCACATCCCGCGCGGCTCAGCGGATCGGCGGCTCCGTAATCACCGCTGCGGGAATGGTGTTGACCGTCGTCGGCGTGGAGACGGTCTCGTCCGGTTTGACTATGACGTACAGCACAAAGGTGGCGACCCAGGTTGCCATCAGGATCGCCGTGGATCTACGTGGTCTCACTGATTCCCTCCCGGCGCAATGCCGCGGCTACCCGCACCCGCAGTTCGCGTCCGACTTCGAATTGTTTGCCTGGCAACGTGCGGGCAACCATTCGGATGTTCATCTGGTCGACGGTCAGGTCTTCCACACCCATGACGGTGGGCTCGTCGAGCAGCAATGGCTTGAGGCGAGCATCGTCGTACGCCTTCGTACCGACCTCGTGCAGGATCTCGTTGACCCTGGTGATGTCAGCGCTCGCGGCCACTGGCACGTCGATCGCGGCACGCGCCCAATCCTTCGACAGGTTCGTGACTTTCACGATCTGGCCATTAGGCACGGTGATCACCTCGCCATCCGCGTTGCGCAAGGTGGTGATCCGCAACGTGACATCCTCGACCGTACCCTCGGCATGCTCCGCGGATCCAGTAACCGCGATGCGCACCACATCGCCGAATCCGTACTGCCGCTCGGTGATCAGGAAGAACCCGGCGAGAATGTCCTGCACGATGCGCTGCGCGCCGAAACCGAGCGCGGCGCCGAGCACGGCGGCCGGCGCGACCAATCCCGTCACGGCAAAACCGAGCCGCCGCAGCACCTCCATGGTGATCAGCACATAGACGATGGTCAGCACCACCCACGTGATCACCTGGGCCAGCGCATGCCGGTGCTTGGCCGCCTCGGTCCGCACCAGCGCGTCGCTGCTGCGGAATCCGGCATCGATCTTGCGAGTGACCCGGTCTCGCACGAACGTAGCGAACCGGCTGAACAGCACCGCCCCGAGAATGAGCAGCACGATCTCCAGGCCCGCACCGCGCAGCCAGGTGGTGAAACCGGTGGAGCCGACCGCCTGGATTTCCGCGATATTCATCTAGCTCGCCTGCTCTCGCATTCGCCAGCGGATACCGGACTCGATGAACCCGTCGATGTCACCGTCGAGTACCGACGACGGATTGTTGACTTCGAAGTTCGTCCGTAGGTCCTTGACCATCTGATACGGATGCAGCACGTAGGAGCGCATCTGGTTGCCCCAGGACGCGCCCTCGTTGGTCTTCAGAGCGTCCATTTCGGCGCGCTCCTCCTGCCGCTTGCGCTCGAGCAGCTTGGCCTGCAGCACCCGCATGGCGGAAATCTTGTTCTGTAGCTGAGATTTCTCGTTTTGGCAGGTCACCACGATGCCGGTGGGCAGGTGGGTGATGCGGACCGCGGAGTCGGTGGTGTTGACGCTCTGACCACCGGGGCCCGACGAGCGGTACACGTCGACGCGGATCTCGGTCTCAGGAATCTCGATGTGGTCGGTGGTCTCGACCACGGGCAGCACCTCTACCTCGGCAAAGGAGGTCTGGCGCCGGCCCTGGTTGTCGAACGGGCTGATCCGCACCAGCCGGTGCGTGCCCATCTCGACCGACAAGGTTCCGTAGGCGTACGGGGTCTTCACCGCGAAGGTGGCGCTCTTGATGCCCGCCTCTTCGGCGTAGGAGGTGTCGTACACCTCGACCGAGTACTTGTGCCGGTCGGCCCAGCGGATGTACATGCGCATCAGCATCTCGGCCCAGTCGGCGGCATCCACGCCACCGGCGCCGGAGCGGATGTTGACCAGCGCGTCGCGCTTGTCGTACTCACCCGACAGCAGGGTGCGGACCTCCATCGCCTCCACGTCACCGTGCAGCGCGGCCCGCTCGGCGTCGGCCTCGGCCAGCGCGGTGACCTTGCCCTCGCCGTCTTCCTCCTCGGCGAGCTCGTAGAGGACGGGCAGGTCCTCGAGCCGCTGGCGCAACTCCTCGACCCGGCGCAGCTCACCCTGCGCGTGCGAGAGCTCGCTGGTCACCTGCTGGGCGTGGTCCTGGTCGTTCCACAGGTCGGGGTCCGCGGCCTGGTGCTCGAGCTCGTCGATACGACGGCGCAGCTCCTCGACGTCGAGGACCGATTCGACTGTCTTCAGGGTGGCGTCGAGTTCGGCGAGATCAGCGGAAACGTCAGGATGCACGATCGTCAAGCCTAGCTGCCTCTCGGAGGCCGCAGCACACTAGTGCGCGCGGCAGGATTCGGCACGGCATCGGTGCGTGTGCGCAGCGGGGCGGAGGGCTCAGACGGGCGGGGGCCATGGCGGTCCGCGCTCGGTGACCGCCCGATGCCGGGAGGGTGCGGTGCGGAGGGCGCCTCATGGTTTCTACCCTAAACGGCCACCGTGGTTGGTGCAGTTGATGTTTGGCGGTCACTGGGGTGCGCGGCGGGATCCGTATCGGAAGGTACCGATCTCGCCGGTGGAATGCGGGCGGCCGTAGGTCGGTGGATCGCCTGGATGGGCGTTGTGCGAAGGCGAGCCGAGCGCGTTGGGATCACGGGAATCGTGCCGCGGAGCGGCGACTGTGATTGTCGAGTGACCAGGCGAACTCAGCCGGAGACCGCGCGCAACGCGCCGGGGCGGCGGCCCGTGAGTCTGTCGAGGGCGGTGGCGGTCGCTTCGTCGGCCGGGAGGTGGACGATCAGATGCTGGTCGTCGTCGGCGGAGAGGTCGAGGATCTCGTAGGCGAGGCGGAGAGAACCTGCCTCGGGGTGGGCTAACCGGGTGATGCCCGTGGCGGCGGCCAGGCTGGGGACGGTGTCTACGCGGTCGGCGAACGCGGGGCCTGCGGTGAGGGTGAGCTCGTCGGCGAGGGCGGCGATGTGCGGGTCCGCGCGGAAAGGGCCTTGCTTCAGAGTGGCGACCATCTCGTCGGCGGCGTGTTCCCAATCCGGGTAGAGGGCGCGAGCGCCGGGGCTGGTGAAAATGAAACGGGACAGGTTCGCCGGGGTGTCGGGTCCGGTGAACAGACCGGTCGGCGCCATCAGCCGGTGGTAGCCGTCGGTGTGGGCGAGAACCTCGGTGAGGCGGTTCACCACCACGGCAGGTGCAGGTTCGAGGCGGTCCAGGATCGCCAGGACGGTGGGGCGAACGTCGCGCTGCGGCTGCGCGCCACCCATACAGCTGAACCCGGTGTCCACGGCCTTGCTCAGGCGGTGCAGGTGGATGCGCTCGGCCGGACTCAGGCGTAGCGCGTCGGCCAGCGCGGACAACACCTGCGGCGAGGGGCGACGGTCACGGCCCTGTTCGAGGCGGGTCACGTACTCGACGCTCACTCCGGCCAGCGTCGCCAGCTCCGCGCGGCGCAGCCCGGGGGTGCGGCGACGCGGTCCGGTGGGCAGGCCGACCTGCGCGGGCGTCACCGCTTCTCGGCGGGTGCGCAGGAACAGACCTAGCTCGTTGTCGCTCACCCCTCGAACGGTAACAAGGAGAAACCGTCGCAGGGTGTCCCTGCCACTACCACTCTTGCTGCGGTCTTCCTGGCCCGCCTGCCGGGCAGCAGATTGGGACCTGCCGCCCGACCGGGCCGTTCTGTGATCCGAGGAGGAACAGCATGTCCAACGCCCCACTGAAGCTCGCGGTGATCATCGGCAGCGTCCGCGACGGCCGCTTCGGACCCGCCGTAGCCTCCTGGTTCACCGAGCAGGCTCGACGACACGATGCCTTCGACGTGGATGTCATCGATCTGGCCGAGGCGCACCTGCCACTCGAACTGCCCGCCGTTCCCCCGGCGCTCGAGCCGAATCCGCAGCGCCCAGAAGGCATGATCGAGCTCACCCGTCGGCTCACGGAAGCCGACGCGTTCGTCATCGTCACGCCCGACTACAACCGCAGCATCCCGGCCGCGCTGAAGGCCGCCATCGACTGGCACTACAGCCAGTGGGACGCCAAGGCGATCGGGTTCGTCGGATACAGCGGGGCCAGCGGCGGCTTGCTCGCCATCGAGCACTTGCGCCAGATCTTCAATGAACTCAACGCGCACACTGTCCGCAATTACGTCTCGTTCCCGCGCTACTATCTGCTCTTCGACGCCGAGGGCCGGCTGCGGGAGCCCGATGAGCCCGCCGCGGCCGCGGCGGCGATGCTCGACCAATTGTTGTGGTGGGCGGGCGCACTGAACGCCGCTCGCGCAGTTCAGACGGCGGCGTGAGTGCCGGGGCGGATGGGTTGCTGTCCCCACGTGGCGCCGGAGCTTCGCGGAACTGCGAGGGGCCCGGCGACGAACCGTGCCCCTTGATGAAGTACGAACCTGGGTGGATGCGACGTTGATGCGGGTGGCGCAGCGAGGATCCAGCCCGAAGCGTCGAAAGCCCACGTCCGCCGCTGCCGCGACGACGCTTTCGTCCGCCTCATCGAGCGCATCCGCGGCCGGAGCCGAAGTCAGGTGTTGGACCGGATCGATCCGTACGAGAGTCTGGTCTTGACGTCGACCGGGATGCGGCAGTTCCTCGACAAGCTGAGTCGGCTCCGCTCTTTTGTCAGGACTCCGGAGGAGCGTCAGGTCCAAGAGCTCGAGGATTTGGCCGGCAATCGCCGCTGATTCGTGGTGCAACTCCCTCAACAGAGACCGACCAGCCCGTGGCCGGTGCCGTTCAGCGCATTGTCGTGCCGTATCGGTGCGGCACGGGTGGCTACCTCGCACTCGGACACCGGCGGGCGCTGTCGGACTGCACTGGGCCGATAGGGTGCGGGGCGTGGCTGTGTACTCCTCCGATCTGGACCTCGCCCTGCGACTGGCCGATTCGGCCGACTCCATCACCCGGGCTCGCTTCGGCGCGCTGGATTTGAAAGTCGACGCGAAGCCGGATCTGACGCCGGTCTCGGATGCCGACCTGGCCGTGGAAAAGGCGATCCGGCAGGTGCTGTCCGAGACGCGGCCGGACGACGCGGTGCTCGGTGAGGAGTTCGGCGGCGCCGCCGAGTTCAGCGGAAGGCAGTGGGTGGTCGATCCGATCGACGGCACGAAGAACTTCGTGCGGCGGGTGCCGATCTGGGCGACGCTGATCGCGCTGCTGGAGGACGGCGAGCCGGTCGTCGGCGTGGTGAGCGCGCCCGCGCTGGCCCGGCGGTGGTGGGCCGCCGCGGGTTCGGGAGCGTGGTCGAGCTTCGAATCGGGGGCGGCCAACGCGATTTCGGTCTCCGCCGTCGGTGAGTTGAGCTCGGCGAGCCTGGCGTTTTCCAGCCTGTCCGGCTGGCGCGAGCGCGGTCTGCGCGACGACTTCATCGCACTGACCGACGACGTCTGGCGGGTGCGCGGCTACGGCGATTTCCTCAGTTACTGCCTGGTCGCCGAGGGGGCCGTCGACATCGCCACCGAACCCGAAGTGTCCCTGTGGGATCTGGCCGCTCTGGACATCCTCGTCCGGGAAGCGGGCGGCCGCTTCACCTCCCTCGACGGCAAACCGGGCCCGCACGGTGGCGACGCCATCGCCACCAACGGGCTCCTCCATGACGAGGTCCGCAACCGTTTCCGGGGCTGAGCGACTCGGCCACGGGCGGCAGTTGTCCACCGACGTCGATCCATACGACATCCCGAACAGGTCCCGCCGCACGGATCTTCGCCGGAAGGCGTAGCAGTCGGATTCGCGGCTCGACTGGTTGGAGGCAGCCCGGCCAGGCCGTGGGTGCCACAGTGGCTTGTGGCCGAAATGCAGAGCCGTGCCCGGCGCTATCGGGTCTTGCCCGGTGTCGCAGGGGTGACGTCGAGCCCGGCCGGTGGGCGCAGGCGGCGAAGGGTGCCGTCCATGCTGGTGACGAACAGCGCCCACGAATCTCCGTCGCGGGCGATGCGGACGGAGGTGGCGCCGTCCGGCGGGTTGCGCACGGGGCCGGGCTTGATCAGGCCGGTGATGATCGCGCAGGTCGCGCCGGTGGCCGTGTCCACCTGGTAGACGGCGCCGAGAATGTGGTCGGCGACGAACAGGGCTCCGGCGCGGGTGGCCTCCATATCGTCGGGTAGCGCGATCAAATCGGGGATGCCCGAGACGAGGGTGGGGCGGCTGGGGTCGTGTAGTGGGACGCGGTAGATCTGCAATGTCATCGTGTCGACGTAGACCGACTCGCCGTCGGCGGCGAGCGCGATGCCGTTGGAAGGCGGCAGGCTCGCCCAATCCCGCTCGTACTCGTTTGTCGCGGGCCAGTAGCGGGAGATCCCGTTCGGACCGCCGAGGCCGATAGTGGTGAACAGCAGGCCGC
The DNA here is from genome assembly GCF_052114905.1 of Nocardia sp. 2TAF39. Lineage (NCBI taxonomy): Bacteria > Bacillati > Actinomycetota > Actinomycetes > Mycobacteriales > Nocardiaceae > Nocardia > Nocardia sp. 2TAF39. The sequence continues at coordinate 47,328 of NZ_JBFRFQ010000021.1, read as the reverse complement.
CGTCCGGCAGCAACAGCAGTCCGTTCGGACCGTTCAGCCCGGTGAGCAGGATTTCCACCGCGCCTGTCGCGGTGTCGTAGCGCTGTAGCGTGCCCGGCGGTTCGCTGAGTCCGTCACCGGTCAGGAAGTAGACGTACGGTCCCGCGACGCGCACTCCGGCCGGACGCCACAACCCCGTTACCAGCTTCTCCATCCGCCCGGCGCTGTCGACGTGCGCGAGGTACCCGTCCATGATCCCGGTGACGTAGAAGCCACCACGCCCGTCGGAGTCGAGGTTCTCCAGATTGCCGACACCCTCTACCACCGTGGTGGCTACCCACCCCTCCGAGCATATGGTGGGGAGTGTCCCCGCCTGCGACGTCGGCGTGGCCGCCGCGATCCCCGCGAGCACGGCTGCGGTGAGCACCGCGCCCCGAACTCGAGTGCTCCCCATTCCTGTTGCCATGAGAGTGAACGTAACAGCGTCGAACGATGCGGCTATCTCGTCGAATTGCCACGGATGGATGAATCCGCACGTCAGTGGTTCGGGATCGGGCAAACGACGTTCCGTTATGCACATGTGGAGAACCGAGCCGCCGAGCACGGTGAACGACGAGACGTACCCGTACTGCAGCGGGCGAGCGCTCGTAGGATGGGCCGGGTGACTTCCCCCGATGACTTCGCGGCTGTGGCGACCGACGACGAGCCCGGTGTACACACCGGATCCGGTGCGGCGCAACAGGTTCTACGCCGAGTCTTCGGCTACGACAGCTTCCGCGGCGACCAGCACGAGATCGTCGAGCACGTGGTCGCGGGCGGCGACGCGCTGGTCCTCATGCCGACCGGCGGCGGTAAGTCACTTTGCTACCAGGTGCCCGCCCTGGTGCGGCTCGGCGTCGGGGTGGTGGTCTCGCCGCTGATTGCGCTGATGCAGGATCAGGTGGACGCGCTCAGTGCTCTCGGCGTGCGCGCGGGCTTCCTGAACTCCACCCAGTACCCCGACGAGCGCCGGATGGTGGAAGCGCAATTCGTGGCGGGGGAACTCGACCTGCTGTACCTGGCGCCGGAGCGGCTGCGCTTGGAATCGACGGCAAAGCTGCTCGATCGGGGCAAGGTCGCGCTGTTCGCCATCGATGAGGCGCACTGCGTCTCCCAGTGGGGCCACGACTTCCGCCCCGATTACCTGGGCCTTTCCGTGCTGCACGAGCGGTGGCCGGACGTGCCGCGGATCGCGCTGACCGCGACCGCCACCGAGAAGACACGCGACGAGATCATCCAGCGCCTCGACCTCGGCTCGGCCCGCCGCTTCGTCGCCAGCTTCGACCGACCCAATATTCAGTACCGGATCGAGCCGAAAAACCGGCCCGAGCGCCAGCTACTGGAATTCATCCGCACCGAGCACCCGGGGGACGCGGGCATCGTCTACTGCCTTTCGCGCAATTCGGTGGAGAAGACCGCCGCTTTCCTCACTGAAAACGGCATCACCGCCGTGCCGTATCACGCTGGCCTCGACAATCGCACTCGTGCCGTGAATCAGTCGCGGTTCCTGCGCGAAGATGGTCTGGTCGTCGTGGCGACTATTGCCTTCGGGATGGGCATCGACAAGCCCGACGTGCGCTTCGTCGCACATCTCGACCTGCCGAAGTCTGTCGAGGGCTACTACCAGGAGACCGGTCGCGCGGGCCGAGATGGGCTGCCCTCAACCGCGTGGATGGTCTATGGCCTCAGCGACGTGGTGCAGCAACGCAAACTGATCGAGGCCTCCGAAGGTGATGCCGCCCACCGCCGCCAACTCCAACTGCACCTGGAGGCGATGCTCGCGTTGTGCGAGACGGTGAGCTGCCGCCGTACCCAGCTGCTTGCGTACTTCGGCCAGCCCGGCCTGCCATGCGGCAACTGCGACACCTGCCTGTTACCACCGCAATCGTGGGATGGCACCGTGGCCGCGCAGAAGCTGTTGTCCACGGTACTGCGGCTCGAGCGGGAACGGGGCCAGCGCTTCGGCGCGGGCCATATCGTCGATATTCTGCTCGGCAAGAAGAACCCGAAAGTGCTGCAATACGACCATCACGAGCTGAAGGTTTTCGGCATCGGCACCGACCTGCGCGATACGGAATGGCGCGGTGTGGTCCGGCAGCTGCTCGCCTGCGGCCTGCTCGCCGTGCACGGTGACTACGGTGTCCTGACGCTCACCGAGGCCAGCAGCGAGGTGCTTTTCGACGGGCGCCAGGTACTGCTGCGCCGGGAACCCGAACGAGCTGCCAAACCCGCGCGCGCCGCGAAAGCGGGTAAATCCGCAGCCGCCGAGCTGCCGTCCGCCGACGTGCCGCTGTTCGAGAAGCTGCGTGAATGGCGCGCGGCCACCGCCAAGGAACAGGGCGTCCCGGCATACATCGTCTTCCACGACGCCACCCTGCGTGAGATCGCGGCCCGCAAACCCGCTAGTCTCGCCGATCTCGGCGGAGTCGGCGGAGTCGGCGAGAACAAGCTGGCGAAGTACGGGGAGCAGGTTCTCGAGGTGCTCGCCGCAGGGTGAGCCGTCCACGGGGCACCGCACGGTCCGGTCACCGATGGGCCAGGATTGGCGCGGGGCGGGTCCGCGAACGACTGTGGCGGACAGCGTGCGTGACCGCGACAGGCGCCTGAGTTCCAACTGTGTTGCGGCGCGCGGGAATTGCAGCGTGTCGCTGTCGGTGCGGCTACCGTTCTGGCTATGGCACCGGGTGATGATCCCAGCGACGACGGGGCCGATATTTCTACCGGCTCTCCGGGGGGCGAGCCCCCGGACGCGCCGCCGCACGTTCGCGGTAGGACGGATCCGTCCGTGGAGGGCGCGTGGCTGCGACACCAGACTTCGCCGCTGCCGCACCGTCGCGGCGCGCCGCGGTTGTCCACGGTGGTCCTGGTCGGCGCATTCGTCACGGTCCTTGTGCTCTACATCGTGCTGCGTCAGGGTGGTTAGCAGTGTGCGACCTGCGGGAATAATCCGGTTGCCGCGTCACTTAGAGTTGACCGTTATGAAGGAGAAGGGGCGTAAGGTCATCGCGACCAACCGCCGGGCGCGGCACAACTACACGATCCTGGATATTTACGAGGCCGGGATCGCGCTGGTCGGCACCGAGGTGAAGAGCCTGCGCGAGGGCAAGGCCTCGCTCGTTGACGCCTTCGCGACGGTGGACAACGGCGAGGTGTGGCTGCGCGGGCTGCACATTCCCGAGTTCAGCCACGGCACCTGGACCAACCACTCGCCGCGCCGGGTACGCAAATTGCTCCTGCACAAGCGCGAGATCGAGCGGCTGGTTGGTAAGTCGCGCGAGGGCAACCAGACCTTGGTGCCGCTGTCGATGTACTTCTCCGACGGCAAAGTGAAGGTCGAACTGGCCCTCGCCAAGGGTAAGCAGGACTACGACAAGCGCCAGGACCTGGCCCGGCGCACGGCGGAGCGCGAGGTCACCCGCGAGCTGGGACGGCGGATCAAAGGCATGAGGTGACCGCCGGAATCCGGCAGTGGCCGCTGCTCATGCAGCGGGCCGCAGCCGGAGTCGTATGGCTGATCGCGCCGGCCGTGCAGGAGTTCCGGCGGCTGCCCGGTGAACCGCTTCGGTGGGCCGGGTACATCGGCGTGCTGGACACGGTCGGCAACGCGGCGCTGCTGTAGGAGTTCCACGGCTCGCTGTCGCTGGTGAGCGGGATCGGCCGTGGTATCCGGCAGCGACCGTGCTGCTGGCGCTGATGCCGCTCGGCGAGCGGTTCCATCGTCAGCAGCAGATCGGGCCGGCCCTCGCGCTGGCAGGGTCGCACTCATCGCCGCGGCCTGCGGAGGCGGATCACCGAGTACACGGCTCGTGGATGGCGATCCGCTTCAGCGTCGGACCTTGGTAGTCGGCGACTACCGTGCGTGAACCGAGCGACGTATTCGGATCGGGCACGTTGACCACCGCACGTTGCGTCGCGACGTCTGGTTCGTCGCGCCCGTAGATCTGGGTCGCCGCCATGCCTTCGGAATCCACGGTGAGCCCGTCGAGCGTCTTGCGCAGGGTCGGCCGGTCGAGTTCGCCCGACTCGGCGGCCTTGGTCAGCAGCGCCTTCATCGGATAGGAGATGGCCCAGCCGATGTTGTAGCCGAAGTTGGTCGGTTCGGTAGGTGCGGCGTTCCTGGCGCGTTGGGCCCCGGTGCTGTTCCCGTCCCAGCCGTCGAACGGCGAGGTGTAGTTGTACAGCGTGGTGAGTGCCTGTGCGGCAGGTGTTTTGAGCAACGCGCTGTTCCATGTCGGTGTGGATCCGAGAAAGCGGCCGGTGTAGCCTTCCTTCGCGAGTTTGCTGACGATTTCGGCGGTTTCGGCCGGCCCGGTGGCCAGCAGGACGAGATCGGGTGGGTTGGCCATGATCTCGGCAACCGGGAAATCCTGGTTACCGACCTCGCTGTTGGGACCGGTGTCGATCCGCGAGGCGATCGTCGCGCCGTTGTCCAACGCCCACTCGAGCGCCCCGCTGGCGTAGTCGCCGCCGTAGTTGCCGCGATAGGCGATCACACCGAGTGTGCGCGGTTGATAGTGGTTCTGCGCGAACCAGTCCAACCCGAGAACGGCTTCTGTGCAGTACGAAAAGCCGTTGTCCAGCACGAGATCATGGTCGGTCGAGCGATATTGCCAGCCCGACCAGAGTGTGCCCGCCCCGGTCACCAGGTTCGCCTCGTCCATGTCGTGGAGAACCGCGAGCGTCTGCGCGGTACCGAAACTCATCGCGAGGGCGAGCACATGCGGTGCTACGTTCTCGAATTCCGTGACGTGTTTGCGTGGGTCGTAGGAGGTGTCGCGGGTGTAGGTCGCGATGTCGATTTCGTAGCCGCCGATTCCGCCCTCCTTGTTCACCTCGTTCCAGAACGCGAGCTGCCCGTCCTGCATGGACCTGCCGAGCGGTGCGAAGGGGCCGTTGTTCAGATCGGACAGAACGCCGAGGTAGATGCAGCCTTTGTCCTTGTGGACAGCTTGCGGGCACGGCGCGCGAGTAATGCCGGGCGTCGCGGCGGGCGCCGACGTCGAACAGGCGCCCGTCAACATGAGCCCGAACGCGAGGGGCGCGGCTACGCTACGAAATAGTCGGCGACGGTTGCTGGTTGATCCCATGTCTGGCTCTCTTACGGCTGCACGCAGGGCTCGGTGAGGGAGATGCGGTCCTGAGTCGGGCCGTGGTAGTCGGCCGCCAGGGTCTTTGCGCCCAGCGGTGCGGTCTGGTCGGGCATCTCGATGATCGCTCGCTGCCGGGAAAGGTCGGGTTTGGCTGCGCCATAGGTATATTCGGGAATCGCTCCCTCATAGTCGACGCGCAGGCCGGGTACCGACTCGCGGACACCCTTGCGGCTGAGCTTGCCTTCGACCACGGCCCTCGTCAGCAGTGCCTTCATCGGGTAGGAGAACATCCAGCCGGCGCTGTAACCCCAGGTCGAGGGCTCCAACGTCGCCGAGGCGCGCGCCTTCTTGGCGCCCGCGCTGGTGCCGTCCCAGCCGTCCAGCGGCGAGGTCATGTTGTACCGCGCCGTGATCGCTGTCGCCGCAGGGCTTTTCAACAGGCCGCCGTTCCAGGTCGGACCGGAGCCGAGGAATCTGCCGCGGTAGCCCGCCAGTGCAGCCTTGCCCATGATCTCGCCCGCCTCGGCTGGACCCGTGGCCAGCAGCACGAGATCCGCTCCCGCGGCGAGGATCTTGGCGACCGCGGCGTCCTGGTTGCCGATCTGCGTGTTCGGTTCGGTATCAATCTGCGCCACCATGTCGACGCGGTTGGCGGAGGCCCACTTCTTCGCGCCGGTCGAGTAGTCACCTCCGTAGTCGCCCTGGTAGCTGACGGTAGCGATCGAGTTCGGCTTCGCCCTTTGCTCCGCGACCCAGTCCAGGGCGATGATCGCCTCGGAGCAGTAGGAGTAGCCGGATTCCAGCAGCAGCCCCTTGTCGCTGTTCTCGAACTGCCATCCCGACCATAGGGTTCCGCCGATGGCGACCATATCCGCCGCGTCCATTCGGTCGAGCACCTGCTGCGTCTGCACGGTGCCGAAACTCATCGAGAGCGCTAGCACATGCGGTTCGATCCGCTGATACGCCTCGGCATGCTTCCGCAGATCATAGGAGGTGTCCTCGGTGTAGGTGGCGATGTCGACCTCGTACTTGCCGCCGATCCCACCCGCCGCGTTCACCGACCTCCAGAACGCCAACTGACCGTTGTCGATGTCCTTGCCCAGCGCGGCGAACGGTCCACTCGTCAGGTCGGACAGCACGCCGAGATAAATGCATCCTTTGCTGGTGTCGACGGCGTTCGGACAGGGATCGGAGGTGACACCCGGTTCGACGGCTCGCGCCGAGTTGCCGCGCAGAGAGGAGCAACCGGAGAGGACGAGCCCGGCGATGACGGTGAGGGCGGACAGGCGCAGCAACCTGTCCCGAATTGTCGGTACTGCCAAAGTGTTTCCTTAGTCTGGAATCGAGACCCGCTGCCCAGGGCCGAGCGGACGGCTCGTGCAGTGTAAGTCGCTTCGGCATCGGGCCGGGGCAATCGTGTGCCAGCATCCGGGAAGACCGGGCGTATCCGCGTCCGGCGGGGCACTGACCGCGCCTGCTGCCTCGGTGGACGCCGACGACACCAGACGGCGGTAGAGACGAGCCTTACGACTGGCAGGGCGGCCGCGATGCGCGACAGCGGGAGTGTGGCGCCTGCCACTGCCGAATAATGGGATGATCCGTGATCTGGGCGGTGTTAATATGAACAGCCCGGCAAGGAGCCGGGGCGTACGGGGCTGAACGGTTTCGACTGCGTACGTAGATTCAGGGGAAGCGTGTCGGTGCAGGCAAGAGACCACCGTAAGCGTCGCTGCAACCAATTAAGCGCCGATTCTCATCAGCGCGAGTACGCTCTCGCTGCCTAATCAGCAGAGCGTCTCTGTCGGCCCGGGGCATGCCCTCGGCTCCGGTGCCGGCATCAGCTAGAGGGCTCACCGTCCTACTCGGTCGCGGAGTAGGACGGGACAACAAACAGCGACTGGGATCGTCATCCGAGCTTGTTCGCGAGACCCGGAGATCCGAGTAGAGACCTAGCGGACTGCACACGGAGAAGCCCTGAAGACGCGGCGGAGGACCCGGGTTCGATTCCCGGCAGCTCCACCTCGAGGCCCCTCACTTGCACCGCAGGTGGGGGGCTTTTTCATGCCCTCATGGCCTGCAACGAGTGTGTCGTGCCCACATCGGACAACGGCAGCGCGCAACCTCTCACCCATCCGATCGGCCACGTCGTCGAGAGTCGTCGAACAGGTGTCTGTCGAAGACGCCCGCTATGGCGTTGCCGTCGAGACGTTCCGCGACCTTCATGCTGTGGCCGATCTCCGCGGTCTGTGCGATTGAGACGTGTTCATCATCGCAAGGGGTGTCTGACGTGGGCGCTGACACCCAGCGTTGCCGGATGGCAGGGGATTTGGAAATGCTCGGTGAGCGCAAGAGTGCAGGACGGGACCGAAAGGCGTCGCTCGCGACCATCAGGCCGCGCGCCAATTCGGCGAAGGCACTTGAGAAAACATACGTACGACCGTATGTTCTTCTGTATGGAACAACCCACTTTCACCGAGGCGACCGACCCGTTCTGCCTAGATCAGGCGGATGCCGTGGCATTGCTCACGGGGGCGCCGTGGGGCAGGTATGCCGTTATCGGAGACAGCCTTTCGGCGGGGACCGGTGATCCCACCCCGGGCTACCGGGATTGGGGCTGGTCAGACCGGGTTGCTGGTGTCTTGCGGTCTGTCCGGCCGGATTTGGATTACCTCAATGTCTCCGAGATCGGGGCAACAACCGCCCAGACGCTCGAGAACCAGGCAGCCCGCATGGTTGAGTTCTCCCCGGACCTGCTCCACGTGCCATGCGGGGCCAACGACATCGTGCGGCGCAGGCCGGACTTCGGCGAGATAGAGCGAACGCTTCGGCAGATGTACGACCTGGCGAAGGGGACCGGCGCCTTGCTGACCACTTTCACGCTCGGCAAAGCGTATGCCGTCCCGGTCTTCCCTGACTGGCCGGAGCGGATTGCCGCGGTCAACGAGATCGTGCGCGGGCTGGCTTCCGAATACGACGCCATCGTGGTGGACATGTGGGATCACCCGGTCAATGTCCGCGACAACCTGCTCAGCGAGGATCGCATCCACTTCTCGACCTCGGGTCAGGCCGTTATGGCCGCCGAGGTGGTCAAGAAGCTGGCTAGTTCCCTAGGACGCACCACATCGACGCAATCCTCGCCCCGGGCCTGACCGCCGCCGAGCGAAACGCGCCAGCCGAGCTTCCCGAGTTCATGCATTGCCGGACCCCGACGAAATAAAGAGGTTTCTCATCGTGGCAAGTAGTCAGCAATCAGCTAGCAAGCAGACAGTGGGCGCCGAAGCTGACGCTATTCCGTGGATGACGATATCGATTGGCATGGCCGCCCTGTTCATGGCGGTCCTCGACTCGTTCATCGTCGTGGTCGCCGACCCCTCGATCGTGGCGGACCTGCATGCCTCCGCCAGCGATGTCCAATGGGTCCTGGCGGGTTATCAACTGAGTTATGCAGTCTTCATCATTACCGCTACTCGCCTGGCAGACCGGTACGGCCGCAAGCGGATTTTCCTTCTCGGGGTGGCCCTCTTCACCCTGTCATCAGTCGCTTGCGCGTTGTCACCGAACGCAGGCAGCCTTATCGCGGCGCGTGTCATCCAGGGCCTAGGAGCCGCCCTGATGGTTCCCCAGGTGTTCGCATACGTCACGGTGCTGGTGCCGGCGGCGAGGCGACACAGCGTATACGGTGTTCTCGGCATCGTCATGGGAATGGCCACCATCGGCGGACAGGTCATCGGCGGACTGCTGATCGGCGCCAATCTGTTCGATTGCGGCTGGCGCCTCGTGTTCTGGGTGAACGTGCCGATCGGAATTGTCATGTTCCTGCTCGCCGTGCGATACGTGCCGGAGACAGGTTCAGCCGCCACCCGCAAGCTGGACATGCCTGGCGTCCTGGTGCTCAGCGCGGCACTCTTCCTCCTGGTGCTCCCGCTGATCCAGGGACAGCAGGCAGGCTGGCCGAGGTGGGTTTGGGCTTGCTTCGCGGGCAGCGCGGTCGCGTTCGGCTTCTTCGTCGCGATCGAGCGAGGCCTGGAACGGCGGGGCGGGGATCCGCTGGTACCGCTGACGCTGTTCGGACAGCGCTCGTTCTCGCTCGGGATCATTCTCGTCCTCGCCCTGTACGCGCTGATCTACTCGTATTACCTGGCCTTGTCGGTAACGATGCAGCAGGGCCTCGATATGTCGGCGCTCGGCGCGGGCCTGGTCTATACGCCCGCAGCTACCGCATTCTTCGTGTTCAGCATGGTAGCGAGCCGGATCGTCCCGAAATATGGACGACGTGTCCTCGAGGTCGGGGCGATCATATTGGCGAGCGGTTACCTGGCGACCGGCGTCTTGCTGGTATCCGGCCCGCGGATCACTCCGCTGCTCGTGATCCCCACCCTCATTCTGCAAAGCGTCGGTGGCGGACTGGTCATCACGCAGGCGCTCAACACGGTGCTGAGCCGCGTAAGGCCGGAGTCGGCCGGTGTCGCGTCAGGGGTCTTGTCCACGGCCCAGCAGTGTGGCGGAGCGCTAGGCGTTGCCGTTATCGGAGCGGTCTTCTTCAGCTCGTTCCATCCCGCGGCAGTCGACAGGGTTGCCGCCGCCGGCCACGCCTTTGCCGTCGCGTCCTTCGGGACGTTCGTCATCGCTGTCATAGCGGGCGTTGTCGTCTTCCTTCTGCCGAAGCAGCCAGCGGTCCAGGCGTGAGTGCGAGGATCACCAGTCATGGCCAGGGCTGCGACGAAGCGGGCCCAGCGGTGGCGACGTCCGGGCAGGTTCGTGCCTGATACGTCCGGCTCGAACCCCGCCTGCTGGTAGGTCGCCTCTGCGGTGGAGTCACGATTGAGCCGGAGATCGATCGCCTCGACTCCACCGGTGGCCGAGGTGGGATCGCCGATCTCCTGCATCTCCTCGCCCGACTGCTTTCCGAAGGGGACAAATCGCAATATCTACTCACGGGAATCTGCGGGCCGTCGAGAACGAACTCAACAACCTGCCATGGCAGGGGTACCTGAATTCGAGTGCTCCTTTGGCTTGCCGCAGCCCACACCATACGTGAGCGCGCCGGTGAGCTATAGCTGAATGCGCGCTCACATACCCCGGCCTCAGACGGCGGCACGCGAGTGGGCCTCGTTCCAATCCTTCAGGAGCTCAGCTGCGTATTCGCGCCGATCGTCGGTCGTTAATCCCTTGCTTTTCTCGTAGTACCGGTCGAATGCCTCCGCCACCGCGCGGGGGTCGTTTCTGTTCGAGTCGATAAGGGTTTTGGCTTGCTGATAGTCTTTCTCGCCCAACTCCTGAACCATGTAATCGATATGGGTCTTCCAGTTGCCGATATCCTCGCCCGGCTTGCTCGCGAAATTCCTGAGCGCCGTCTGTCGCCCGAAACGCCACTGAAACAGGCCGCTGGCCGTTCCCTTGTCACCCGTGGCCCCGACGTTGAAACCTGACTCGAACTTCGCGTTGGCGACGATTCCCGCGGCCTGCGCCGGGGTGAAGTGGTATGTGTCGATGAGGTATTGCATCATTGCTGTCGCATCAGGCTTGTCTTCGGTGGGAATTATCGCGGTGCCCATCGAACCCGAGTTGGGGGTCCACGGGGTGGTTCCGCCGCCCCCCGAGGTGGGGTACGACACCGGCTGAGTGCCGCCGCCGTTGTTGCTGGACGTGGGGACGACGCCTGGCTCGTCGCCTCTGATTTTGAGCGCTTCGGCCGCTGCTCGATCCGAGACCCCGTTGACCTGGGTGTACGTCGTATTCAACGTATCCCAGACGCCCTTGAACAGGCCGTTGATTATTTCTTTCGGCAGTTCTTTCTTGGCGTTGCCGTGCTCATCGGTCACCGTTTTGCCGGTCTTGTCGGTCACGGTCCGCACCGCGTTGTGGGAGGCATCGATCTTCGCGTTGAGTTCCCCGACCGAGGTGTCGATGGCACTATAGGCATTCGTCACAACCTCGCCGATCCCAGCGGTTTTCACGACAATGCCGTCGTCCGTCCGGTGGACGCCCGACTTGACGTTGTCCAACTCCTTCTTGTGATCGCTATAGTCGTCGATCATCGTCGACTGGTCCTCGGGTTTGGCGATTCCCTGGTCGCGCAACAGCTTACGTAGATCGGGAGCCTTGGACGGTGTGCCCGACCCCAACTGCTGGACCTGGGTTTGAATAACCCCCTCGGCCACAGTGAACAGCGCTTTCAATCCCGCGGGTGCGCAGGCCGGAAGCTCGTGTAAATCGCCAAGCCGCTTGGTGCCGTTGGGGCTCATCGGCGCCTCGCTCTCACCTGGGCAGACAACACACGTCGATTATCGGATGTTCTCGGACCTGGGAACGCACGTAGTGGCCGTGGACCGAAAGCCCGCGTTGACCACGTCGACACCGCGGCAGGCACACTGACGACGATGCCGACTCTCGGCCTGCTCGGTTGAGCAGTTCAGGGTGCGGAAAGTTCGCTGGCTGCATAGGCTCACGGGGCTTGCTGTTCTAACGCTTGGAGTTTCTCGCCTATGTCGATCCCCTCCTCACCGGTGCACAGTCGCGCGCCGCTCGATTCGCCGATCGACACCGATGGCCCACGGATATCGCTGCATTCGCCGGAGTTCGCGGCGGATCCACACCGCGCCTATCGGGAGATGCGGGAACAGTACGGGTCGTTGGTGCCGGTGGAATTGGCGCCGGGCGTGCCCGCCACCTTGGTGATCGGGTATTACACCGCGGTGCGGATCCTCAACGACCCGGACCACTTCCCGGCGGATCCGCGCACCTGGCAGAAGCACGTACCCACCGACTGCCCCGTGCTGCCGATGATGCAGTGGCGGCCGAACGCCTTGCGCAGCGCGGGTGTCGAGCATGCCCGCTATCGGAAATCCAATATCGCGGGCCTCGACAAGGTCGATCAGTACAGCCTGCACGACACCGTGGCGCAGATCGCGATCCCGCTGATCAATTCGTTCTGCGCGGACGGGTCCGCGGATCTGGTCCGCCAGTACGCGTTTCCGCTCGCCTTCGCGGTGCTGAACGCCATGCTCGGTTGTCCCGCCGAGATCGCACAGCAGGCCGCGAAAGGTATGGCCGCGATCTTCGAGGGCGTCGATGCGGAAACGGGGAACAAGACGCTCGCCGACGCGATGCTGCAGTTGACTCTGCTCAAACGAGCCGAACCCGGCGACGATGTAGCCACGCGGATGCTGCTGCACCAAGCCGGGCTGAGCGATATGGAGATGGTGCATCAACTGGGCACGCTGTACGGCGCGGGCATCGAACCGCAGCTGAATCTGATCGTCAACACCCTGCTGCTGATCCTCACCGACGAGCGGTTGGGCGACAGTGTGCTGGGTGGGAGCCAGTCGACCAGAGACGCCCTCGACGAGGTGTTGTTCGACAATCCGCCGATGGCGAACTTCTGCTTCAGCTTTCCGAGACAGCCGATCCTGATCGACGAGGTCTGGCTACCCGCCCACCAACCGGTCGTCATCGGCATCGCCGGCTGCAACAGCGATCCCGCGATCGGTGCCGACCAGTACGCGGGAAATCGCTCACATCTGGCTTGGGGTGCCGGGCCGCACGTCTGCCCCGCCAGGTCGATTGCTTACCTGGTCGCCCAAGACGCCATCGACCAACTACTCGACGCCCTGCCGGAGATACGCCTCGCGGTATCGCCTGGTGACCTGACCTGGCGGCCGGGCCCGTTCCACCGATCATTGACCGCGTTGCCGGTCATCTTCCCGAAATCCCCGCCGGTGCCTGAGGCGTAGCAGGCGGAATCACGGAGCTGCGTGGGTGCGCTGCGGTGCGGCGGGCCGGACGGGTGCGCGAGGCATCGGGGACGTAGCCCAGGTGCGTGTCACGCCAGCCGCGGTGCCAGCCCTCGGCGATCGCCGAGGGATCCTCGGGCCGGGAGTGGCGCAGAACCGGGGCAACGCCCGCCATCCGCCGGATCGACCACACGAACCGTGATCAGCCCTGCTGGGTCGGCACCACGATCAGCTCGGCGATGTTGACGTGCTTCGGCGCCGCGACGGCGTACGCGATGGCGTCGGCGATGTCGCCGGGTTCGAGTATCTCGATCTCCGTACGCCACTGATCCAGCCCGGCACGCTGCTGCTCGTCCTGCATGCTCGAACCGAGTTCGGTGCCGACGAAGCCGGGTTCGATGTTCTTCACCCGGACGCCGCGCGGGCCGAATTCGGCACGCAGGTTCCTGGTCAGATGCGCGACGGCGGCCTTCGTGGCGGTGTACACGGCGTAGTTGGGGAACACCATGTGCCCGCCGACCGATCCGACCAGCACCAGATCGGCCTGCCTGCCCTCGGTCGCCGCCGCGAGCAGGTCATCGATGAAAGCCTTTCCGGTGTAGAGCAATCCGTTGATGTTGGTGCCGACCATCTGGTCCCACTCGTCGGCGAGCGCGGACTCGAACGGCGCGGCGAGCATTACGCCGGCGTTCGCGACGACGAGGTCGACAGGGCCGAATGCAGCACGCACTGCGGCGGCGGCGGCCTGTACGGACTGCTGGTCGGCGACGTCGGTGGCGACGGCGAGTGCGTCACCACCGAGCTCGGCGGCGAGTTCCTCGATACGGTCCTTGCGCCTGCCGAGCAGGGCGACTTTGGCGCCGCTGTGCGCGAGCCGCCGTGCTGTGGCGGCGCCGATGCCACTCGATGCTCCGGTGACGACCGCGACGCGGCCTGCGATGTTGTTTGTCATGACCACTACGTTCGCCTCCGGCGCCGCCGCCTGCCAGGTCGCGGACTTCCTGGTAGTCGCGGGGCCACCCACGAACGGCGCGGCTCACCTAGGCTCGGGACATGGACTCCGACAATCAACTGGGTGCTTTCTTGCGGGCGCGCCGCGAGCTGGCCCGACCGGAGGACTTCGGGATGTTCGGTGGCGGTCAGCGGCGCGTCGCGGGCCTGCGTCGCGAAGAGGTCGCCCTGCTCGCGGGCGTGAGCGCCGACTATTACGTGCGCTTGGAGCAGGGCCGCGACAAGCACCCCTCCGAGCAGGTCGTCACGGCGTTGGCGCGGGTGTTCGCGCTCGACGAGGACGGTACGGCGCACCTGTGAGAGCTGGCGCGACCGGCGGTCAAGCGGCCGAGGGCGCCGCGACGACCGGAACGCGTCGCGCCCGGACTGCTGCGGCTGATGAACGCGTGGCCGAACACGCCCGCGCTGATACTCGGCAGATACCTCGACGTGCTCGCGGCGAACCCGCTGGCCGTGGCGGTCAACGCGTGTTCGATCCCCGGCGTCAACCAGGTGCGCATGATCTTCCTCGATCCTGAGGCATGCAACGTCTACTCGGATTGGCCGGCCATCGCGGCCGATACGGTGGCGAGCCTGCGCGCGACCGCGGGCACCGACCTGGACGACCCTCGATTCACCGAACTGGTCGGGGAGCTGTCGCTGAAGAGCGAGGAGTTCCGTCGGCTGTGGGCGCGCCACGACGTCCGGGTGAAGACGGCCGGGGTCAAACGTTTCCGCAACCCGATGGTCGGTGAGCTGACCCTGTCCTACGAGACGTTCAGTGTGAACGGCGCGCCGGGCCAGCTGCTCATCGCCTACCATGCCGAGCCTGGGTCGGCGTCCGAGCGGTCGCTCGCCTTGCTCGGCAGCCTGATCGCGGCGGACAAGACTCCGGACGACCGACCTGACGTAGGGCAGTCGAGCGCGGAGCAGCGGATCAGCTGAGCCACAGAGCGACCGTGTCGGGAGAGGGAGCGCACCGTTCGGTTGCTCGAGTATCCGCGTCACCTCGGCCGTGTGGCGTGCGAGCGCAGGTAGGCGACCGCGGCCTCCGGCGGTAGTGACGCGGTGCACTCGTACTCCGCGGTGAAGGCGGCCCCGAGTGCCGCGCGGGCGTGGTCGGCCGGGGCGAGCAGGTTGTCGTAGCCGCGCTGATCCTCGGTGCCGAACAGGCCGGCGGCAATGCCGATCAGGTTGGCCGCGGCGGTGTGGTCGCCCTCGTGCACCGCCAACGCTGCGCGCGAGTGGGCGAGCATGGCCAGGTCTGCGGTATGCGCCCCGTCCAGGTCGGCGGCAGCCAGAGTATGACGGGCGGTTTCCGCGTCGTCGTCCAACAGCGCGATCATGGCCCGAAAGGCCGTGCACAGCAGGCGGATTCGCGACGCGAATGCGCTGTGGCCGAGACCGGTCATGGTGCGGTCGAGTTCGCGCAGCGCCGCCTGCCGATCGCCGCGACGTAACAGTAGTTCGGCGTGGGCGACTCGGACATAGACGACGGTTCTCGTTTCGCCCGCCGCCTCCGCGTGTGCTCGGGCACGCACGGAGGCCGCCTCTGCCCGGTCGAGTTCGCCGAGACGGGCGAGAACCGTTGTCAGCTCGGCGCCGACCGCGGCAGCGTCACCCGCGCTGCGGAGTTCCTCGATCGCCGCGGCGGCGCGGATGAGCGCGGCCACTGCCGCGGTCAACTCGCCACGGCGCAGGCTGCGCTCGGCGATCAGCCGCAACGTGGCGGAGAGGCCAACGGGAGGCCGTCGAGCCTGCGGCAGATCTCGACGACGTGGGCGGTGTTGTCGGGGCCGAGCACGAAATCGGGGCGGACGGCAATCGTTCGTTCAGCGAAAAGCCGGACGGCGGGGAAGGTTTCGGCTGCGGGGGACTCGTCGGGCCATGGGAGCGGGCCGATCTGGTGAATGTGCTCGCCCGCGGTCGCGAGTGATTCCCGGCTGGTGGCGAGGATCCGCAGCCGTGGGCAGCTGCCGAGCAGTCGGTCCACCAGGTCCGCGACCGGTTCCACCAGGTGTTCGCAGTTGTCCAGGACCAGTAGCGTGCTCTGATCGGCGAGGAACTCCGCCAGCCGGTCCGCCGGATCGCCGCTCGGCTGTTCCAGCAGGCCGACTTCCCGGACTCCGATAGTGGTCGGTACCGCCGAGGCGACCTGGGGTGGGTCGGTCACCGCGGCCAACTCGACCAGCCACACCGCGTCGTCCATCCGCTCGGCCACTTCGACCGCGAGACGTGTTTTGCCCGCGCCGCCGGGACCGACGAGGGTGATCAGGCGGGCGGTCGCCAGCCGTGCGGTCAGCTCGGCCACGTCGGCCTCGCGGCCGACGAAGCTGGTGACCTGGGCGCGCAGGTTGGTTCTGCGCCGCGGCGCCGATGCGTTCTGACGCAGGACGGCCAGGTGCAGATCGGCGAGCTCGGGGGACGGGTCGACGCCGAGCTCGTCGGCGAGCCGCCCTCTGGTTCGTTCGTAGGCCGCCAGCGCGTCGGCCTGTCTACCGGCGGTATACAGCGCGCGGATGAGCAGCCCCTGCACCGGCTCCGCGAGCGGGTGCGCCTCGGCCAGCGTGCGCAGTTCGTCGAGGACGTCCTGGCCGGCGGCCAGTTCGAGCCCGAGTCGGTGCTCGGTGGCCTCGCGCCGCAGTTCGTCCAACCGGACCGCGGCCTCCGCCGCGAAGCGCAGCTCCAACAGGTCGTTCAGCGCGGGCCCGCGCCACAGCGATTCGGCTTCTCGCAGCGCGGCCAGGTCGCTGGACGCACGTCCGGACGCGGCCAGCCATTCGAAGCGGATCAGGTCGACGTCGACGGGATCGACCCGCAGCCGGTAGCCGGGCGCCACGCCCGCCACACGCTCGGTGCCGATCGCCCTGCGGACGCGGGAGACGAGTGCCTGGAGGGCGTTGGCCCCGCTCGCCGGCGGGTGGTCCGCCCAGATCGCGTCGATCAATGCGTCCGCGGAGACGACGCGGTCCGCGGCCATGGCCAGCCGTGCCAGCAGGGCCCGCACGCGGGTTCCGGCGATCTCGATCGGCCGATCATCGTCCCCCCGCACCTCGAACGGGCCGAGCATCAACACGCGCACGTCACTAAGCCTGCCGTATGGTGCTTCGCGCTCGGCGGGGCGGTGTCCGCGAATTCGCCGCCGCCCGCGACGGACCGATGCGCGTTCGACCGGAACGGTCGCCTTCCTTTGGGCGTTCAGCGGTTTGCATCCCGTCGAGACTCTGGTGGAGTGAGGATCTAGGTATCTCGCCGGTGCGCGTGCCCCGGCGCCGTAATCAGGACAGACAGGACCAACATGACGATGCGAGCGGGTGCGGTAGCGGCGGTCTTCGGGGCCGCGGCGATATGTACCGTGCCGTCGGCCGGAGCCACGGTGACGCAGGTCGGGATGTATCCCGGCCTCGATTTCGGGTCGGCGACGAACTACGGGACGGGTTGCACCTACACCGCGCGTGCCACGGTCACCGACGTCGTCGCACCGGTTGCCTTCTACGACAACGGAGTTCCCTTCGGCGTGGTGCGCCCCTCCGGCGGCGTCGCACTGATCGACTGGGTGCCCGCCACCCCCGGCATACACACCGTCAGCGCTGTTCAGGAGCCGGACGCGCCGTTCATCGCGAGCATTGATATCCGGGTCGGCAACGGGGTGCATCTGGGATACGCCTGCACCGTTTTCGGCGGCTGACGGCGCCGCAGGGCTAACGTTCGGCAACAACCTGCGGCCGGGTGGGCGGCATGGCACCGGTCATGCCGCAGCGGTCGATGACCATCGGCGCTCCGACCACGGTTCATCGTCCTACTGCCGGTACTGTCGGTTGCGGCGGAATGCTGAGCTCGACCTTTCATCCTGGGAGGAAGTGATCATGCGACGCGACGGACCGATCGTGGTCGGCGTGGATGGGTCCGCCGGATCGGCGGCGGCCGTCGCGTGGGGCGCGCAGACGGCGGCACTGCACAACGCATCACTGCATCTCGTTCACGTCATCGATCCGACCGCCGACTACGGACCTGGGATCACCGAGCCGCTCACCAGCACCGACTATGCCCGGCTGGAGGGGCATGGGCGCTGGGTGCTCGACACCGCCAACCAGGAGGCACTCCTCGCAGTCCGTGCTCTGCGCGACATCGACATCACCGCCGAGCTGGTGCACCAGGTCGTCGGTCCAACGCTGCTGGACCGTACCGTTGAGGCGCGCACGATAGTGGTCGGCACCCGGGAGCGGGGCACAGTGCGGCGAGCGCTGCTCGGTTCGGTCAGCGCTGCGCTGGCGCGGCGGGCGCACTGCCCGGTGGTCGTAGTCCGGGAGGGTGCGCCGCTCACGGCGAAAGCCAGGAAGCAGCCGGTCGTGGTCGGCGTGGACGGCACGCGAATCAGCGAACCCGCGATCGAGGCGGCGCTGATCGAGGCGTCGGCGCGGAAGGTGCCGCTTCTCGCGCTGCACGCGTGGACCGGCGTCGGGTTGCCTGCCGCGCCGGATGCCGACATCGCCACCGACCCCGAAAAGCAGATCGTGCTCGCGGAGAGCCTGGCCGGATGGCAGGAGCGCTTCCCCGATGTCGAGATCCACCGCGAGATCGTGACGGATCGGCCTGAGCGTTATCTGCTCGAACGATCCGACTGCGCGCAGCTGCTCGTAGTCGGCAGCCGGGGCCGCGGCGGGTTCGCGAGCATGCTCTTCGGCTCGACCAGCCAGGCGCTGCTGCTGTCGGTGGAGTGTCCGATCATGATCGTCCGCGACCCTCAGTGACCAAGTCCGTGCCCAGGGTGGCGAGCCGATTCGTCAGCTGAGCCTCACGCCCCTGTCGTCGACCCGGGCCGGACGATCATCAGGACGGTGACCACCGCCCACAGGAGGTTGAACACCCCGGTGTCCATGGCGAGGCGCCGGATCGGCGCCGGTGTTGTTCCGGTGAGGTCGGCGAGAATCTTCTGCTGGCCGGGCAGGACGAGCAGTGCCAGCACGCCCGCCGCGGCGGCGGTGACACCGATCGACGCCACCAGCCAGGCGTCGCCGAGCACGCCGAGGCTGAGCGCGGTGAGCAGGCCGAAAGCCGGAACGATGAGGCCGAGGAGGGCGTAGACCCGGCAGATGCGGTGCAACGTGCCGAGGACGGCCGGGCCGTGGTCGGTCGCCGGTGCGGTGCGGGCACGGCGCGTGGTCGCGGGAAACATGCTCGCCGCCACCGTCACGGGGCCGACGGCGATGATCACGGCCAGCACATGGACCGAGAGCAAGAACTTTGTCACAGCGCTCGACGCTAGCCAGCTCCGCGAGCCAGAGGAATAGGCAGAATTGCCATATCTCGGTCGATTCTCGCCATCCGGCTGACACTGGTGGTTCGATTCGAATTCGCAGCTCGGTGATATTGGCTGGATTTGGCTGCTGAACTATTATTTTGCCATGCAAACGGTGGCCGTACTCGCCTTGGATCAGGTCATCGCGTTCGATTTGGCCACGCCCGCCGAGGTATTCGGCCGCGCTCGGCT
Organism: Nocardia sp. 2TAF39; assembly: GCF_052114905.1. NCBI lineage: Bacteria > Bacillati > Actinomycetota > Actinomycetes > Mycobacteriales > Nocardiaceae > Nocardia > Nocardia sp. 2TAF39. Next base: position 28,006 of record NZ_JBFRFQ010000021.1, on the reverse strand, counting down.
GCCCGACGGCCGTCCCGCGTATCGGGTATGGGTCTGCGGGGCTGCACCGACGGTCGACGCCGGAATGTTCACCCTGCGACCGCCCTGGGGGCTCGAAGCGCTGGCCGACGCCACGATCGTCGTGCCCGGCTGCTCTGATCCGGGCGTGCGGGTACCGGACGAGGCGATCGCCGCGCTGCGCCGGGCCGCCGCGGCGGGCACCCGCATCGCGTCCATCTGTTCCGGCGCGTTCATCCTCGCCGCCACCGGATTGCTGGATGGATACCGCGCGACCACGCACTGGCTCGCCGCGGCGGAACTCGCCGCACGCTATCCCGCCGTCGAGGTGGACCCGGACGTGCTGTACGTAGACAACGGGCAACTGCTCACCTCGGCGGGTGCGGCGGCCGGAATCGATCTGTGCCTGCACATGATTCGCCGTGACTACGGCTCGGCCGTCGCCGCCGACGCGGCCAGGCTGTCGGTCGTCCCGCTTGAAAGGGAAGGAGGACAGGCGCAATTCATCGTGCATGACCAGCCGCCCACCCCGCGCGGCTCGACGCTGGAACCTGTCCTGCTGTGGATGCAGGACAATGCCGCGAAGGATCTGACCCTGGACGACATAGCCGCGCATGCCGGGATGAGCGCCCGCACGCTCAACCGTCGCTTTCGCGAGCACACCGGGACCACGCCGTTGCAGTGGCTGCTCCGTGCGCGTATCCGGCAGGCGCAACACCTGCTCGAGTCGACGGGGCATCCGGTCGACCGGATCGCGGGTCAGGTGGGATTCGGCTCGCCCACCGCCTTCCGCGACCGGTTCAAGCGGGTGGTCGGCACCAGTCCGCGCAGCTACCGGGCGGCTTTCCACGGCTCTGGCGGAACGGTCTGACAACCGAGGCGGGTGAGACAGAAAAACCGGAGTTGCACTCTCCGGTTTTCGGTAGGATGCGGTCGTCGAAATCCCCTGCGATCCACCATCGAAACGAGGGACAGCTCCGATATGACCGAGAGTGACGCAACACCCCAGCTCGACCCCGCCGCCATCGACTTCGAACAGGCGTATCGCAGCGGCGCGGTCGCCGAAGGCCTCGTCATGGATCGTCTGCCATGGGAAATCGGCAAACCGCAGCCCCTGCTCGTCGAGTTCGAACGCGTGGGCCGAATCGGCGGCGACGTGCTCGACGTCGGCTGCGGCCCAGGCGATTCGTCGATCTATCTGGCCGGACTCGGCTATCGGGTGACCGGGCTGGACCTCGCTCCCACTGCCGTCGAGCGCGCCCGCGCCCGCGCCGCCGAGTGTGAGGTAGCGGTGTCGTTCGCTGTAGCCGACGCCACCGAGCTCGCCGGCTACGACGACCGATTCGACACCGTGGTCAGCAGCGCCCTGCTGCACTGCCTGGACCGGGAGCAGCGGGTGGCGCACGTAGCGGCGCTGCGGCGGGTGATGCGGCCGGGCGCCCGGCTGATCCAGTTCTGCTTCGCCCGGACCGAATACAGCGATGCCTACGCGCCGTACTCGATCGAGGAAGCCGAGGTGGCGAGCGCGTTCGACATGCCGAACTGGCGGCGGACGGCGCTGCGGCCCGACGTGCTGACGGCGATCACGCCGCCCCCGCCCATGCAGGAGATGCTTGCCGGGCGCGGGGTTCCGCTGGAGTTCGACGAGGAGGGCGCGCTGTTGCTGCCGGTCTGGGTGCTCGAAGCCGAGCGGATCTGATTGCTTCCGGCAACCGATGAGTTTCCGCTCGCCGCACCGTCGGGTCAGATAACACACGCCACTCGTGTAGCCGGCTGCCTCTCCGTCGGTACCGGTGGAGAGGATGTCGCCGATCGCCGTGAACCGGGTTCAAGGGCATCGTGCACGAGCGTCGTGCATCGCGACTGTCGATCCGGTCGCGGGTCGGCGCCGGGTCACTGGGGGGCGGACGTCATCGTGCGCAGCAGATCGCGTAGCGCCTGCTGCTGGGGTGCGGTGAGCGATGTCAGTGGTGAGTTCGCACCGAGCAGTTCGAGCGCGTCGTAGCGTCGGCGCTGACCCGCCGATGTCAGCACGATCTGCTTGGCCCGCCGGTCCGTGGGGTGTGGCTCGCGCCGGATCAGATCCTGCTGCTCGAGTCGATCCAGCACGAACGTCGCGTTGGACGGTTCGCACGACATCCGCGCTGCCAGCTCCCGTGCGGTGATCGGCTCCGACAGCTCGCGCAGGGCGATGACCTGCGAGGGGGTGAGTTCGAGCTGTTCGGCGACGTGGCGAACATGCACGTCGAGGCGGTGGGTGAACCGGTGCACCAGTTTGCACACGTCGCGGTCGAGTTCGGTGTCCACCGTGGGGTTAGGCTCCCGCGTCATTGCTCCGAGTCTAGTGCGTTCGATTCGAACTGTGATAGTTCTAGTTCGTATCATTCGAGTTGTAACTAGTTGGAGGTGCGGGATGCGGACTGCGGTATTTGCCCTGATGTTGGTGGTGTTCAGTCTCACGACCGGTGAGTTCGTGATCGCGGGCATCCTGCCCGAGGTGGCGGGCGGGCTGGAGGTGTCGGTGGCGGCGGCGGGAACGTTGGTGACCGCGTACGCGATCGGCATGATCGTCGGCGGTCCGGTGGTCACGGTGCTGACCGCGCGGGTGGCGCGCAAGCCCTTGGTCGTCGGTCTGGTGCTGGTATCGATAGTGGCGAACCTCGGATCGGCCCTCGCGCCGAACTACGTTGCGCTGCTGCTGATGCGGGGCGCGGCAGGGTCGGTGGTCGCTACCTTCTTCGCGGTCGCGATCGCCACCGCGGTGTCTACCGCTCAGCCGGGCAGGGAAGCCGCGGCGGTGGCGCGCGTGGCGCTCGGCATGAACCTGGGCATCGTGCTCGGCACTCCGCTCGGCGCGGGTATCAGCCAAAGTCTGAGCTGGCGGGCAACATTCGTGGCCGTGGCCCTCTGCGCTGCCGCCGCGCTGCCGCTGGTCCTTCGCTTCGTGCCCAGTCGGCCAGGGGTCACCGCCGGCGCGGTCCGGGGTGAACTCCGGGTGTTCACCGATCGCGATGTGCTGTGGGCGATCGCCCTCACCGCTGTCGGCAACATCGGCGTCGTCATGGTCTTCACCTACATCACGCCGTTGCTGACCGAGGTCGCCGGGTTTACGGCAAGCGCGGCGCCGATTCTGCTACTCGTCTACGGCATCGGCGCGGTGGTCGGCAACCAGCTCGGCGGCCGACTCGCCGACCGAGCCCTGCTGCCTTCGGTAACCGCGCTGCTCGCCGCGCTCGCCGGGGTGCTGATGCTGTTCTGGGCGGCCGGCGGCGTTCCGCTACTGGTGGTCGCACTGACGTTCGTGCTCGGCGGGCTGGCGTTCGCGATCATCCCCGGGATGCAGACCCGTGTGGTCGCGGCGGCCACCGCGGCCCCGACACTGGCTGTTGCGGTGAACGCGTCCGGGTTCCAGCTGGCCGCGGCGTGCGCGGGACGGCTGGGTGGCTGGGTGATCGGCGACGGCTCAGGTTTGCGGTCGCTGTATCCGGTCGGTGCAGCGTTCACTCTGCTCGGCGTGGCGGTCGCGGGGTATCTGCTCTGGCGTGACCGCAGGCTTGTGTCGGCGACCTGTCCGTAAGACGACGGCCGCGCGGCCTTCGTCGGATAGTGGGCGGAGCACGGCTGCCCGCTGTGGCCGTCATGGCGCGCGGTGGCGATGGAAGAATCTCGGCGAGTTCGCCTGTCGGTCGGTCGCCGTGCCACAAACTCCCGCGGTGCGATTCGACGCGTGTGGCAGCACGGGAAGGTTTTCAGGCGTCTCGCCATTTGATCGAGCAGCCCATGCTGGGCCGCTGTGGTTCCGGCGCGGGTCTGCCCGCCAGCACGGCCTCGACGGCGTCGCGCAAGTCGCTGCCGGTCACGGGTTTTCCGTTGCCCGGCGTCGATTCATCGAAGGCGCCGCGGTAGGCGAGTTCGAAGTTCGCGTCGTAGAGGAAGAAATCCGGGGTGCACGCGGCGCGGAACGCCCGTCCGACTTGCTGGGTCTCGTCGACGAGATAGGGAAAGGTCCAGCCCGCCCGGATCGCCTGGTCGCGCAGCCGCAGCGGTGCGTCCTCCGGGTAGGCGGCCGCGTCGTTGGTGCAGATCGCCACCGTCGGCAGGGACGGTAGCGAGTCGACCAGTTCGCCGAGCGCGGCTTCGATGTGTTTGACATAGGGGCAGTGGTTGCAGGCGAAGACGACCAGCAGTCCCGGTCCGGCCTCGAAATCGGTGCGGGAGTATATCCGCTGGTCGAGGTCAGGAAGGGAGAACTCGGGCAACGGGGTACCGAGGGTAACCATGAGGGATTCGAACGCCATGGTGTGCCTTCCGTCGGGATCGAAGACGACACCCGAGCCTAACCCCGTACCGCCCGGTTTGTCGGTAATGAGCCGACTCGCCGTCCATCGGCGTGGCGTGGCGTGGCGTGGCGCCCGGTTTACCCGGCCAGATCCGAGGGATCGGTGTTCGCGCCGCACAGCACCACGCACACCTTCTCGCCGGACGTAGGCCGGAACCCCGGGGTGTCGCCGAGCATCGCCGCAAGGGCGGTCGCCGCAGCGTGTTCGACGGCCACCCGGCGGTCCGCCCATATCGCGCGGCGCGCCGCGACGATGTCGGCGTCGTCGACCAGCACCGAGTCCACGTCGTAGCGTTGTGCGGCCGCCAGCGCCATCTCCGAGGTCCGGCGCGCCCCGAGCGAGTCGGCGGCGATCGAGTCGACCTCCACGTCGACGACTCGCCCCGCCGTGATCGCGGCGTTGAGCGCACGGCAGCGAGCGGGCTCGACGGCGACCACCCGGATGCCGTAGTGGTCGGCGGCGGTGACGATTCCGGAGAACAGTCCACCACCGCCGACCGCGACCACGACGGTGTCGAGGTCCGGGATCTGCCGGTGAATCTCCTCCATCAGCGTGCCCGCACCGGCCGCGATGAGCGGGTTGTCATAGGCATGGGAGGGCAGGGCGCCGGTCGCGTCGGCGAATTCGTGGCCGGCCGCGAGCGCGTCGGCGTATTGCGTTCCGACCGGCCGCACGTCGGCACCGTAGGAGACGAGCCGGTCCACCTTGACCTTCGGCGCGGTGGTCGGCACGAACACCGTCGCCCGAACCCGCTGACTGCGCGCTGCCCACGCGCAGGCCAGCCCGGCGTTGCCACCCGAGGCGATCGTTACGCCCGCCGCTGGCAGCGTGCCGTTCTCCAGGTGGGTGAGCAGAAAATTCTGCGCGCCGCGGGCCTTGAAGCTTCCGGTGTGCTGCATGAACTCCAGTGCGAACCACAGCTCCCCGGTGGTATCCGCCTGCGCGACGGTGACCGGACGCACCAGACCGGCCACTCTTTCCACCGCGGCCTTCACGTCGCTGTGGGTCAGTTCCATGGTGCTCCTCGGGGCATGGTCGGGTGGCACCGCTCAGTGCTCGTGGCGGTGCGGGGCGAACTCCAGGGTAAGGAGGGCCGCGGCGGCCACGACCACCTCGCGCCAGCGGATCAACACGTAGCGCTGATCGGCCAGCGCGTGGAACTTGCGCAGGAAACGGTAGAGCGATTCCAGCCGGATCAGCGGATCGCCCAGGTGCACCAGCAGGGCGATCAGCCGGGCTGTTCGTGACTTGTGCTTGTCGGCGAACAATTCGGGAAACGGCGCGAAGGCAAGCGAGATCCGTTGGATGTCATGGGTTTTCGCATAATCGACTAAATCGATGATCATGCGTTCGTCCAAGCCGTTGGGTGCGTCACCGCGCCGCCACGGGACATCGAGGCTGAGTTCGCGACCGCGCCCGGACATGCCGTAGCGCTGGAAGCCGGCCGGACTGCCGTTCGCGTCGTTGGCGATGACGACCAGCATGTTCGGGTTACGTGCGTCCAGCAGGTGGTCCAGGATCATCGAGAAGCCGCGGGTCTGCCTGCCACGGCCCCATTCGTCGACGATGGCGAGCAGTTCCGCGCGCTGCGCCTCGGGCAGCGCCGACTCGTACAGCACCTCGGTGGTGACACCGAAGTTCCTGGTGCGGCTCACGGCTTGGCGCAGGTTGCGGAACTTGCGCCCGACCAGGTCGAACTCGTTCACATCGATCACTACGTCGCGGCCGATCGGCACCGCGTGCAGCCCACGGTGTTCCAGCGCGCGCAGCCGCCACAGATCGGCCAGCTCCGGGCTCGCGCCGAGCACAGCGATGCGCCAGCCGTGATCGACCGCGAATTCGGAGAACTGGGTGAGTAGTCCGGGGAAAGCGGCACGGTCGCCGAGCGGATCGCCCGCCACGACGGCGATTCCGAAGCGGGTGCGGTAGCCGATCGCCGCGGTCGAGTGCTCGTTGAAGAAGTAGGTCTTGGACGAATGCAATGCGAACGGCGCCAATGGGTCGCCATGGGTGCGGCCGACCAGTTCGGCCACCCGGTACAGCTGGTCGGGCTGCGGTCTGCTGGACTGCGGTAGGACCAGGATGACGCCTGTGGCGGTGAGCAGGACGAAGCCGACGCCGGGGTGCTGGGCGCGGTAGGCGAGGTGGGCGATGGCCAGCACCAGCACGGCGGCCGCGAAATGCGGGAGAGTGATCGGACGGCGCAGGTGCAGCCCGCGGGCCACGAAGAGTCCGGCCAGCGCGAGGGCCACGAACCAGCCGTGGTCGACGCCGTCATGCGAGGTGGCGTCGGCTTCGTAGGTCAGTATCGCGGCGATTACGACTGCTGCCGTGATCAGCGCCGTGCGCGTCGCGGGCGTGGTGGTGAAGGAGGCTTCCCGGTAGCCGGTAAGCGTGGTGGCGCGTAGCGTGCGCGATCCTGCGGATTCCCGTTCGTCAGACATCCCCGTACCCCGCACCGTTGTCGCGTATCCCCAGCCACAACAGTCTCGCCATGGTGGTCCTCCCGATGATCGCCTACCAACACACTATGCGGAACCGGCGGTTCCATGGGCAATGTCGTATCGGAGCTGGGCCGTACGGCCGACACCTGGCTCCGGGGCCGACCCCAGGCGAAACATCGGATGAATCCGAGTCTATTCCGCCGTGGTGGGGAAGGCGCGATCGAGCAGTGCGAACAGGTCCCGCAGGTGCCGTTGGTAGGCGTCTTCCCGGCCGTGTTCACGCATGGTGAAGCCGTGCCGGGCGTCCGGGTAGACCGCCGAGGTGTAGCGCACGTTCGCAGTGTCCAGCGCCGCTTCCAGCCGCTCGATCTGGTCGGGCGGCATCGCACCGTCCTGGTCGGCGTGGGCGATGAACAGTTCCGCGGTGATGCTCGCCGCGTCGTGGTGCGGACTGTCGGGGCGGTCGTCGTCGGCCAGGTAGCCGCCGTGGAAGCTCGCCGCGGCGGCCACCTGGGCGCCGAAGGCCGCCGCGGTACGCAACGCCAGCCTGCCGCCCATGCAGTAGCCGGTCGCGCGCGCGCCCGGGGTGACGAACTCGGAGGCGGCGAGCCAGTCGAGATAGGCGTTCGTGTCCTCGATCGCCTTCTCCGGGGTCAGCGCCGCGCGCATGGGACCGAGCGCGGCGAAAAACGCCGCGTGGGCGTCTGGGTCGCTCCGATCGGGCATGGGCAGGACTGGGGCGCGGCCGGAGCGGTAGAAGACGTTGGGTGCGAGCACGGTGTAGCCGTGCGCGGCGATCGTCTCCACCATTTCCCGCAACCACGGGCGCAGGCCGTAGGCGTCCATGAAGAACAGCACACCGGGATGGCGAGCGCTGTCGTCGGGACGGGCCGAATAGGAATCGGCGGTGCCGTCGGGCAGCGATAGATCGATCTGTTCGAACATGACAGGCGAAGTCATCAGGCCTCCGTGCGAATGCGAACGACCAGCGCGATCCTATCCACCGCACCGTGCCGCACTCCGGTTGCCCGACGACAGCAGGGCGAGAACCCTTCGGCGGCAAACCGATTACCCGAAGTCGGTATCGAATATCGCCGAAGGGCCTACGATTCAGCGAGGAGTTTCGGTGACATCGGGCAGATTCTTCCCATTGCCGTCGAATTGCCGATTTTCTACGGCGTGTAGCCGACATTTTTCACTTCGACGTTGTCATGCTCAGTTGTATCGCTGATCTGTACCGATCGCCTTGGGACGGGGCGCGACGAGAGGTCTGAACTGTGAAACTGATCTGGATGGCGGTTCCCGCGCTGGTCGTCGCCACCGTGTCGGGGTGTTCCGATGATACGTCGGCGAGCGGGGAATCGACATCGGCGAGTGTCGCGGCCGTGGCACCGAGTTCGGTGCTCGCGACGCCGGACGCACGCGACGACGACGAAGCAGGCAGTGTTGTCCGGATTTTGCTGGGTGAGATGAAGACCGTCTCGGTGCCCGCAGACGCGGTGCTGGATATCAGGGTGCCGGTCGCATGGGGAGAGGCGGCCGACGCTATTCGTTGTACGGTGACCGAAAGTTCAGGACGGAACGAAGATCTGCGGTCTTCGGACGTGAAGAAGATTGAGACCGTGGGCGGCATGGAGTGGATGACGCTGTGGACGTTTTCTTCCGCGCCGACCGGCGATGTAACCGTCGGCTGCAAAGATCCGGAATCGAAAATCGCCGCAGCGCACCCCGATCCGTACATTCGCGTCGCCCCGCGCGGCGTAGTTCCGGTCGCGCCGCCCAGTCCCCGCTGACCGCAGCGGAGACGATCGCGGAGATCGAAACGCACCGCTCGGTCGACCTGAGGTGCTCAGGCCACCGGCACCGGAGTGGGGCGCCGGACGTGAGTGCCTGCAGCATCATCCTGGGGTCAGCTGGTTGCGCAACCAGAAGTGGCTCCCGGTGGCCGGAATCGGTATGGCACTGCTCGCGGTTGCGAACGGAAAGGGTTTCGGTCGGTCGTCGGGAGTAGCGTCGGCGAGGTGGACGAGGTCGGAGGTACGGGGCAGTACCGCGAGCGACCGTCGCGGTTCGATGGAGCCGTGCTGTGGACCAAGACCGTCGACGGCATGGGCCCGATACTGCCCGTGCTGCCCGACGGCTGCATGGATCTGATCTGGAGGGCCGGGCGACTGGTGGTCGCCGGGCCGGACACTCGCGCCCACCATCCGCCGGCGTCGGACGGCGGCCGGTACGTCGGCGTCCGGTTCTCGCCAGGCACGGCGCCCGCGCTGCTCGGCGTCCCTGCGCATGAGGTGCGCGATCGGCGTGTCGATCTCGCGGATCTATGGCCCTCGTCAGCGGTCCGGTCGCTCGTCGGACAGCTCGAGGCTGCCGACGACCCGGCCGCGGCGCTGGAAACGGTCGTACTGCGCCGCGCGGCCGTGGCCGATCAGGCCGATCCGCTCGTGGGGCGGATGGCCGCTGCGTTGGACGCCGGTCGGTCGGTGGCGGCGATCGCCGCCAGCGCCGGTATGGGCGAGCGGACCCTGCATCGCCGGTCCTTGGCCGCGTTCGGCTACGGCCCCAAAACCCTTGCCAGGGTGCTGCGCCTGCAACGCGCCCTGGCGGCGGCGCGCCGCGGCGTGCCGCTCGCCGAGACTGCGGCGCTGGCGGGGTTTGCCGACCAGGCGCACCTGTCCCGTGATGTGCGCGCACTGGCAGGGATTTCGTTGACGGAGTTGCTCGCCAGGTCGTAGCGCGCCCCGTCGTTCGTATGGCCTCGTAGTGACCTCGGTCGAATTCGGTGCATGGTCGAGCCTCGTGCGACGTGTAGGTCCGCGGTCGCGATCGGTGCGTCGGCAGCCTGGCTATCCGGTGGTGGTCGGAAGGGCGGCGTAGAGGTCGATCCCGTTGCCGTCGGGGTCGTGGACCACCGCGTAGCGCTGGCCCCAGAAGGCGTCCCATGGTTTCAGCTCGCCGTGGTAACCGGCGTCCACCAGGTCGGCATAGACGGCGTCGACCTCGGCGGGGTCGGCGCAGCGGAAGGCGATGCCGACGCGGCCGCCGCCGTGCGGGGGCGTCCAGTCGGGGTGGAACGACCGGATGACGGACTCGGTGTCCAGCGTGAGCCGCAGTCCGTTGGGCACGGCCGCCTCGGCGTGCGCTTCCTGCTCGGAACCCGCGGGAAAGTCGAGGCCGAGACGGCGATAGAAGGCGACCGCTGCAGCCATGTCGGTGACAATGATGCCGATGACGTCGAGTTGTGGAGTCATATCGGCAGCGTAGGCAGCGTCGGGCTGCTGGGTCTTGAACGAATCGGACAACCGGTCAGCGCGCGGGTGCGGGGACGAGCTCCGCGATCAGGTTCTCCACCAGGATGCGGATGCGGTCGCGGATGGTGCGGACCACGTCGAGGGTCTGCTCGGAGGGATCCGGGAGCACCCAGTCGCGATAGCTGATGCCGGGGAAGTACGGGCACGCGTCGCCGCAGCCCATCGTGACCACGACATCGGAGATGCCGATGGCATCCATCGTCAGTGGCTTCGGGGTGTGGCCGGAGATGTCGATGCCTATCTCGGCCATGGCTTCGACGACGGTCGGGTTGAGCGCCTCGGCGGGCGCGCTGCCCGCCGACCGCACGTCGATCCGGTCATCGGCGAGCGCGGTGAGTAACCCGGTGGCCATCTGCGATCTGCCCGCGTTGTGCACGCAGACGAACAGCACACTGGGTTTGTGGGCCATGAGAACGCCTTTCGGTGAGCAGAGCAGGGAGTGTGCTGGCCGCTGGGCCGGCTGCCCGGCGTGGTTGGAGCCGAAACGCTTTCGTAGCGTATGAGATACGTATACCAGCGAGCCGCGAATCGTTACCGCGCAGCGTTCGTTCGCACGCGGATGAGTGCACACGCCTCGGACCGATCCCAGGTCACAGACTAGAAGCGGTTGCCACACGGCGTTTGCCGAGAGCTGGCCCGTTGCCTGGGTAGACAGGACTGGACGGTAAGTCGGATGCTCGTGCCGAGGTCGATCCGTGGCGTCAGGCCATCGGGTCGGGTGTCGTCGGTCGGTACTTGTCCGAGTTCCTCTCGAAGTGATTGCCGCACAGGAAGTTCAACACCCTGGACCAGGCCGTTCAGGGCCCCGTTTTCTCATGCTCGCGCAGCAGCGCCAAGCGATCGCTCAGAGCGGACGCATATCGATCATCTTGCGCAGTCGCTGGCGGTCACGTTCGAGGCGGCGGGCTTCGTAGGCGATCGGAAAGTAGCGCAACCGTTCCGGCAGCAGTGGGACGGTCCGTGCGATCAGCCAACCGAGGACGCGGAGTTTACGTTCATCGGACGAGGTCCACGCCAGGCCCAACTTCTGCCTGGCGACCTCGGGTGTGGTGCCGACCGTCACGAAGTATTGGAGCCGGCCGATCGGCGTGACTGCCCACTTCCAAGCCGGTCGCAGCGCACGCGACAACTGCTTCGGCGGGGCGACGGAGCGGATCACCCGCAGGTAGTCGCGCGCCGTGTCGGTGGCCACCAAGTGGTTGGCCACGGTGTCTGCGAAGAAAGTCTCGAACTCGGCGTAGCTCGCCGGGATCTCGTTGGGCGGCACGGAGAAATTGCGCATCAACTGCAACGTCTCCTGGAAATAGGCCTCTTTCTCCGCCGTAGTGAGCGGGCGGCGGGAGAAATACTCGGCGCTCTCGGTGAGTGCGAAGGTTCCGGTGTGCAGCACCCAGGCCCACGGGCCGCTGGACAGCGCGGTGTGCCGCACACCGTCGGCGTCGGTGGTATTCAGCGATACGTGCAGGTCACGAAGTCGGTCGGCCTCGGCAAGCGCTTCGTCTCCGCCGTAGATCCACATCATCACCGAGGCGAGGCTGCGCACCGCGCGGCCCGTCGGGTCGGTGCGGAAGGTGGAGTGTCGGTCCACCACCGCGGAGATGGTCGGCTCCATGGTCTGCAGTAGGAAGGCGGAGCCGGCGGTCAGCGAAAAGGTGATCAGGCCGGTCTCGTCCCACATCCGGGTGCCCGGTGCGATCGGACGCCGGGGCGGAAGCGTTCGTGCGCCGGTGGATCGGGGTGCGACGGACGCGGTCATCGTGATCTCCTTCGATCGGCCGAGCTCAATATAATGAGATGATAGCTATAACAATCTCTCATCGTCTATACATCGTTGTCGGCTCGCCGCTGCCCCTGGGCTTTACCGGTATGGCGAGACAGTGGCGTGCGCTGGTCATCGTCGATGCCGAACCCCCGCCCTGAATGGCGACCGAGGCCGTCCGCGAATCCATCGGCACGGCCGTGCCCGCCTGGTCGCGGAGATCCTCGCTGCTGACCGGTCGACTGTGCCGCATCGTCTTTCGGATGGGGGAGTTCAGCCGACCGGGCCGAGCACCCGGTCGAGGTAGGCGTTGGCGAAGCGCCCCTTCGGGTCGAGGCGTCGACGCACCTCGGCGAAACGGTCCCAGTCGGGATAGCGGTCGCGCAGGGTTTCGGAGGTCTGGAAGTGGCGCTTGCCCCAGTGCGGGCGTCCGTCGAAGCGGTCGAACACCGCTTCGCAGGCACGGAAGTACGGCTCGAACTCCATGCCGCGGTATTGGTGCACCGCGATGTAGCAGGTCTCGCGGCCACCCGCAGGGGAGAGGAAGGCGTCGTCGGGCGCGACCCACCGCACCTCGATGGGCATCGGTGTATCGAATTTCGTGGTCACTTCTTTGATCTCGCGGATAGCGTCGACGGAGTGCTCGCGCGGTACGGCGTACTCCATCTCGATGAAGCGGATCAGGCGCGGCGAGGCGAACACTCGATAGGAACGGTCCACCTGGCGCCGGTAACTGCCCGCATAGGCGGCGCCACGCTGGATCAACGGCACCAGGCGCGGCTGCCGTCGGCTCAGCTTGCACATCCCGTCGAACAGGTAGTTGGACATCAGGATGTCCGCGAACCAGTCCATGGCCTTGCCGCGCGGCTGCTCCGGCAGTGCCACGCGGTTGTTTCGTTTGGTCATGGCCAGCGGGCTGTGCGCGAACATGTAGAACTCGAAGTGCTCGTTGCCGTCGACGAACGAATCCAGGTCGGCGAGCACGTCGTCCACCTGCACCGGTCGCTCGATCCCTTCCAGTACGAACGAGGGCACCATCCGCACCGTCACGGCGGTGACGACGCCGAGGGCGCCGACGCTGACCCGCGCCGCGCGCCAGCCGTCGGGGTCGGTCCGCGCGTTCAACTCGACCCGGCTGCCGTCGGCGAGCATCAGCTCGACCGAATCCAGTGCGGCGGAAAGGTTCTGCAACGTGGCGCCGGTGCCGTGGGTGCCGGTGGCGGTCGCGCCCGCCACGGTCTGCACATCGACGTCGCCAAGGTTCGGGAAGGCGAGGCCGTGCTCGTGCAGTGCGTTGCTCGCGGCGTTCAGGGTGATGCCCGCCTCCAGTCGGACGAGCCCGGTGGCGCGGTCGACATCGAGGACGCGGTTCAGGTTCGCCAGGTTCAGCAGGATGCCGTCGGTGAGAACGGTGTCGGTGAAGGAATGACCCGCGCCCGCGACGCGCACGGTCTGCCCGTTGGCCTCGGCGCTGGCGAGTAGATCGGCCACTGCATCGGGGGAGCGCGGAGTGGCGAAGGTAGCCGGCGCGCACTGCTGATCACCAGCCCAGTTCGCCCACAAATTGGTCATGTGACCAATTTACGGGAGCGATTGTGATGTGCGCTACCTACGCGGGAACGTGCTACCTCCTGCGATTCGTGCAGGTGAGGTGCTTGGCCTTCTCGACTTCCTCCTCGACCAGCGGCGGGACTTCGAGATGCTGGCGCGGGATGCCGTCTGCGCGCACGCCGTTGAGTGCGATGGCCATATAACGCTGCCAGACGTCGGGATTGACCGGCTTCGCGAACTCGGCGATGCCGTCGACCATGTGCACGAGCGCGAAGAAGTCCGAAGGCTCGATCCCCTCGGCGAGTGCTCCCGCGGTGCGTGCACGTTCACAGATGGCGGTCACGGTGGGCTTGATCCGATCGCGGACGACGATGAATCGGTCCGTCTGGTCTTCCTCGAGCTCGAGCATGACCTCGCTGAAACCGCGGTTGGTGGCCATGTGCCTGCACGCGTATTCGAAGAATTCGACGAGTCCGAACCATGGATCCGGGTGCCGGTAGGCGGCGTCCGCCGCGTCGGCGAAATCGCTCAGGTTCTGGTCGAAGACTTCAACGATCAGTTCCTTCTTGTTCGCGAAGCGGCGGTAGACCGTGCCGACGCCGACGCCCGCGCGTTCGGCCACGTCGTCGAGGGTGATCTCGAGTCCGTGGTCGGCGAACAGTTCGCGCGCCGCGGCGATGATCCGTTGCTGATTTCGCGCGGCATCGGCCCGTAGGCGCCGGGGCGGGGAGGCGACCGTGGCGTGATTCACAAGTTCATTCTATCAACTACCCGGGATTAAGCGGAGGCAGTTCCTCCGTTACCATGGTACCGTCTTTCGATAAGCGGAGGTGACATCTCCGCATCAATGCTCGAGACAAAGGGTACACACATGACTACCACGATCGAGCGCGGGGCTTCCGCCACCGACAAAACAGGAACCGCGGGCCGCGGATCACACGCGCTGCGCTGGTGGGTGCTCGCCGTGCTCGGCGTCGCACAGCTCATGGTGGTCCTCGACGCAACTGTAGTGAACATCGCGCTGCCTGCGGCCCAGCAGGACCTCGGCTTCAGCGACGGCGACCGCTCCTGGGTGGTCACAGGTTACGCGCTGGCATTCGGCAGCCTGCTGTTGCTGGGCGGACGCCTCAGTGACCTGTTCGGCAGGCGCAACACCTTCATCATCGGCCTGATCGGCTTCGCGGGCGCCTCGGCCGTCGGTGGCGCGGCCACCAGTTTCGAGATGCTCGTGGCGGCGCGCGTCGGACAGGGCGTCTTCGGTGCATTGCTCGCGCCGGCCGCGCTGTCCCTGCTCACGGTGACCTTCACCGAGCCGTCCGAGCGGGCGAAGGCGTTCGGCATTTTCGGTGCGGTCGCCGGTACCGGCGGCGCGATCGGCCTGTTGCTCGGCGGCGCGCTCACCGAATGGGCGTCCTGGCGCTGGGTGATGTTCGTGAACCTGGCCTTCGCGGCGGTCGCTCTGGTCGGCGCGGTCCTGCTGCTGGCCAAGCACGCAGCCACCGATCGACCCAAGCTCGACATACCCGGCACCGTTGTGGTCACCGCGGCCCTGTTCGGCATCGTCTACGGGTTTTCGCACGCGGAGTCGCACGGCTGGACCGACAGTGTCACTCTCGCCTTCCTGATCGGCGGCGCGGTGCTGCTCGGGGCGTTCGCCTGGCTGGAGACCCGGGTCGCGCACCCACTGCTCCCCGTGCGGATCGTGCTCGATCGCATGCGTGGCACCTCGTACCTGACGGTGTTCGTGATGGGCATCGGAATGTTTGCGATCTTCCTGTTCCTCACCTACTACATGCAGCTGACGCTGGGGTACTCGCCGATCATGACCGGCGTGGCGTTCCTGCCGATGGTCGCCGCGATGGTGGTCTCCTCGATCACCGCGCCCTCGTTCCTGCTGCCGAAGGTCGGACCGAAGATCGTGGTCAGCGGTGGCTTCCTGGTCGCGGCGGTCGGAATGGCCTGGCTGACCAGGATCGGCCTGGACACCGGCTACGCCACGCACATCCTGCCCGCCCTGATCCTGCTGGGTCTCGGCCTCGGCGCCGCGATGTCGACCGCTTTCCAGGGCGCGACCTCGGGTGTGCAGCACGAGGACGCGGGCGTGGCCTCGGCCATGATCAACACCAGCCAGCAGGTCGGTGGCTCGATCGGCACGGCGCTGCTCAGCACCATCGCGGCCTCGGCGGCCGGCGACTACCTGTCCACCCGCAAGCCGGACCCGCTGACCGTCGCCCAGTCCGCGATCGAGAGCTACACCACCAGCTTCTGGTGGGCCACCGCGATCTTCGTGGCAGGCGCGGCGCTCACCGCGGTGCTGATGCCGAGCACGGCGCCCGCACCGGCCGAAGGGGAGCCGGTGCTCGCGCACTGAGAGGTGGGGGAGCGCCCGTGTCGCATTCCCGGGCCTGACGGCACACGGCCGAGCGGCCGCCGCACATGCGACATAGTCGTGAGCGGCGGCCGCTCGGCCGTGAGCGGTGTATACAGACGGGCCGTACGGTGAACAATGGTTTGTGCGACTCGTATTCGGCTGGGTGGGCTGGGGTCCGAAAACAAGCGGCGGGAGGAGGACTTGCTGGCGTTCGGTTCGGAGCGGACTGCCCGGCCGGCAGTGGCCGGATGCGGGCTGCGTGGCATGTCGATGAGGACCATTGTTCGTGGCGTCCCCGCTGAACGGACCGAACAGTACTGCCGATAGCATCGCGCTGGTGGCATGCGGCTCGGGTGGTCGGCAGATGCAGGGTATCCCGCTCGTTCTGCCAGGTACGCCACGTGTCGGGAAACGGCGCGACGGTGCCTTTCCGCGCCTGGTGCGGTGCGAAGCGAGGCTCCCCTGGCTGATCGGCGCCGCAATTGTCATGGGATGCTTTGCGATCGGAATTCTGATGATTCCGCTGACCGTGGCATGGGTAGCCAACAGTCTGCTACCTCCCCTCTCGGTATCGGCGGGCACCACCTTCTCCACCCGCATGCTCGAGGTTCGTAGACTCCTCGGATCGGGCGCGGCGGTCCACGCGCTCGGCTGCCTCAGGGGAGCGGCGGTGGCATCGCCGGGACGGCTGTGCCCGGCGTGTGGGCATGGCACGGTGGATAACTGGTACGGCTCGGCGATCAACCGGAATGGGACGCGACGGAAGGGGGTCAGGCAATGAGTGGTTCAACGGCGGGTTCGACGCCGGCCGGACAGTGGCGGCCCGCGGCACGGCTCACCGTGGTGCTCGACGAGGACGACAAGTGGCGGCACACACCCCTCTACCATGAGATCGTGCGGCGTGCCAGGGACACCGGCCTGGCGGGGGCCAGCGTATGGCGCGGCATCGAAGGCTACGGCTCGTCCTCGCGGATCCACACCACCCGGATCCTGGACATCGCCGACCATCTGCCGCTGGTGCTGATGCTTGTCGACGAGCTCGACCGGCTGCGCGCCTTCGTCGAGCAGAACGCCGAACTGTTCACCTCGACCAACACCACGCTCGCGCCGCTCGAGCTGTGGCAGGGAGCCGCCCGATGACAGTGCTGCCCGTCGTGCCCCGCGGAAAGCTCGGTGCATCCACCCGATATCCGGCAGAGCCTGTGGTGCCAGCGCATTTCGATTCTCCCCTGCCGCCACGCACGCCGACCGTTACCATTGTCGGTTCGGCGTGGCTCGACGGTCTGGGCGGCGCGGGGGCGGGCCACCGGCTGCTCGCCACCGCGGCAACGGACTTCCGCGGTGCGCCGACCACGTTCCGCACGTTCGGCTCCGAAAAGATCCGGCTGGTGGCCGTCGGCGCTCGCGCCTGCGCCGCGGGCACCACCACGGTCAACGTAGCCGCGGTCGCCATGACCGGGCGGTCGTGGCCATGATCCTGATGACGAGCCGGGCGCAGCCGATAAGGAAGGGAGACCCGAGCATGGCCCATGATCGAGCCGGGCGTCCCGCGCGTCCAACCGATCTGGAAGACATCGCACATCTGGTGACGGCGTACTACAGCCGTGTCCCCGATCCGGAGAATCCGGCCCAGCGTGTAGCGTTCGGCACTTCGGGACATCGCGGCTCCAGCTTGGACAGCGCGTTCAACGAGGCGCACATCCTCGCGATTACCCAGTCGATCGTGGAGTATCGCGCCACCCGCGGCATCACTGGACCGGTCTATCTGGCCAGGGACACGCACGCCCTCTCCGAGCCGGCCTGGACCACCGCACTGGAGGTGCTCGCCGCCAACGACGTGACCGCTGTGATCGACGCGCGCGACCGCTACACCCCGACACCAGCGCTGAGTCACGCAGTGCTGCGCCACAATCGGGGCGGCGCCAAGCACCAAGCCGACGGAATCGTGGTCACCCCGTCGCACAACCCGCCGCGCGACGGCGGCTTCAAATACAACCCACCGCACGGTGGCCCGGCCGACAACACGGCGACCGACGCCATCGCCGCCCGCGCCAACGAACTGCTGCGCGGCGGCCTCGCCGAGGTCAAGCGCACCACGCTGCGGCAGGCGCTGGAAACCGGCGTCGAACGCTACGACTACCTCGACCACTACATCGCCGATCTGCCGAACGTGCTGAATTTGGACGCGATTCGCGGCGCGGGCATCCGGCTCGGCGCCGACCCGATGGGGGGCGCCAGCGTCGACTACTGGGAGGAAATCGGCCAGCGCTACGACCTCGAGCTCGAGGTGGTCAACCCGTTTGTCGACCCGACCTGGCGGTTCATGACGCTCGACGGCGACGGCAAGATCCGGATGGACCCGTCCTCGCGCTACGCGATGGCTTCGTTGATCGCGATCAAGGACGACTACGACATCTCCACCGGCAACGACGCCGACGCCGACCGGCACGGCATCGTCACCCCCGACGGCGGACTGATGAACCCGAACCATTTCCTCGCGGTGGCCATCGAATACCTCGTTGCCAACCGGATGGGCTGGGACGCGTTGACCAAGATCGGCAAGACCGTGGTGACCTCGTCCATGATCGACCGGGTGGTCTCGGTGCTCGGCCGTGACGTGCACGAGGTCCCTGTCGGGTTCAAGTTCTTCGTGCCGGGATTGTTCAGCGGCAGTCTCGCTTTCGGCGGCGAGGAGAGCGCGGGCGCATCCTTCCTGCGGATGGACGGCACCGTGTGGACCACCGACAAGGACGGCATCCTGCTCGCGCTGCTGGCCGCCGAGATCGCCGCGGTCACCGGGCAAAGCCCCTCGGCGCGCTACGTCGAACTCGAACGCCGCTACGGAAGCCCTGCCTACGCCCGGATCGACGCACCCGCGACGGCGGAACAGAAAGACCTGCTCGCGAAGTTGACTCCGGACATGATCACCACCAAGGAGATCGCCGGAGAACCGGTCACCTCCGTGCTCACCAGAGCGCGGGGCAACGGCGCTCCGCTGGGCGGGCTCAAGGTGACCACCGAGAACGCGTGGTTCGCCGCCCGCCCCTCCGGCACCGAGGACAAGTACAAGATCTATGCGGAGTCGTTCCACGGCGCCGAGCATCTGACCGAGGTGCAGGCGGCCGCGGAGGAATTGGTGGGGCAGGCGTTATCCGGTGAGCAGTAGATCCAAGCCCCTGCCCACCGAGATCTGGGTGCTGGTCGGGGGCGCGTTCGTCATCGCCATCGGGTTCGGCCTGGTCGCTCCGGTACTGCCGCAGTTCGCGCGCGGGTTCGGCGTGGGCGTGGCCGCGGCCTCGGCGATCGTCTCCGCTTTCGCGTTGATGCGATTGCTGTTCGCGCCATTGAGCGGGCGGCTGGTACAGCGGCTGGGAGAGCGGTCGGTATACCTCGGCGGGCTGTTGATCGTCGCGCTGTCCACCGGCGCCAGCGCGCTGGCCCAGAGTTATTGGCAGCTGATGGTGTTGCGCTCGCTCGGCGGTATCGGGTCCACCATGTTCACCGTGTCGTCGCTGGCGCTGATCATCCGGATATCGCCGCCCGAACAGCGCGGACGGGTGTCCGGCCTGTGGTCGACCAGCTTCCTGGTCGGCTCGGTGAGCGGTCCGCTGGTGGGCGGCGCGCTGTCCGGGCTCGGGCTGCGGTGGCCGTTCGTGATCTACGCGGTTGCGCTGCTCGGCGTCAGTATCGTCGTGCACCTGAGCCTGCGGAACTCGGAGCTGGCCGCGCCCGAGCCGGTCGGCGGGGTCCGCATGATGTCGTTCCGGGAGGGGTTGACGCGGCCGGAATACCGGGCGGTGCTGGTATCCAACTTCGCCAACGGTGCGGCCGTTTTCGGTGTGCGGATGGCGCTGGTGCCGCTGCTCGTCGTGGAGGTGCTACACCAGGCGCCGGGCATGGCAGGCGTCGCGCTGACCGTGTTCGCGGCAGGCAATGTCGCGGTCCTGTTCGCCTCCGGACGATTGTCCGACCGGTGGGGTCGCAAACCATTCGTGATCGTCGGCTCCCTCGTGTGCGCGGCGGGCACCGCGGGGCTCGGCATGGCGACGAGCGTGCCGTGGCTGCTGGCGACTTCCTTCCTCGCCGGGCTCGGCTCCGGCCTGTTCACCCCGACCCAGCAGGCCGCGGTCGCCGACATCATCGGCCCGAAGGCTCGCGGCGGCCCTGTCCTGGCCGGCTTCCAGATGGCCGCCGACCTCGGCACGGTCATCGGCCCCGTCGCCGTCGGCGTCCTCGCTCAACAGCTGTCTTACGGCCTGGCCCTCGGCGTGACCGGCGGCCTCCTCGCCCTCGCCGCGGCCGTCTGGGCCGTCGTCCCCGAACCTCTGCGCCGGGGTACCACCCATCCGGAATGCCCTCCTGATCACCTTTGCGGCGCGGATGGCGAACATCAGGTGACTCAGGTCGACCGCGTGGTCAGCGATGTGGTTGCCCCGCCGGTGGCGGACAGCCCGGTGGTAGTCGAGACGGAAGTCATTTCCGGTATGGGTGACCGCCACTGACCGGTGGAGGCATGGCCCGGAGGGGGTGCGCGGTGGTTGGTTGGGGCAAAGTGTCGGTGTGAGCGAATCGCGTTCGAACTACACTCCGCGGCCGATGTCCAGCGTGACCACCTATGCGCTGGGCGGAGTCGCTCTCGCGTTGATCGTGTTGGTCGTCATCGCGGCGATCCGGTGGGGGCGGGATGAAGCGACCATACGCAACGACGGTTACGGTCCGGTGCGTGATCCCGCGGTCGGCGCGGTGCTGGAACAGGACGGCTCCGTTCTTCTCGGTCGCCCCGATACGAAGAAAACCATCGATATTTTCGAGGACCCGCTGTGCCCGGGCTGCGGAAACCTGGAGCACATCTATGGCCAGGAGATCGCGCAGAAGATCGATGAGGGCAAGCTCGCGGTGCGCTACCGCCTCGTGAACTTCCTCGACGCGCGTTCCCGCAGCAAGGACTACTCCACCCGTGCGGTGGCCGCGAATCAATGTGTTGCCGAGGACCGTTCCGGTCCGGTCTATTCCAAGTTTCACACGGAGTTGTTCACCACCAAGCGGCCGAGCGAGGGCGGCGCCGACCTGACCAACGAAGAGCTGGCGGCGATCGCGAGGGGGGCCGGAGCGTCGGAATCGGTTCTGCAGTGCGTCTCCACCGGCGCCAAGGTCGACTCCGCACGCGCAACCGCCAAGGCGCAGACCGACGCCCTAGGCGCGGCGCTCGGCGGCTCCGCGGCCACGCCAGCGGTCTTCGACGGCACGACCAAGGTCGATGTCAACACCGAGGACTGGGTGGTCTCGCTCACCAACTGATCACAGGCACCGTAGAGCCATTCGCCGGACTTCTCCTGGACTGTCGCACCGCAAGCTCGGCTGCTCGGGACCATCGACTGGCCTCGCACCACGAAGACCGCCATGATCACTCCGGCTGCCTTGGCCACAGCGCCGCCGAACTGCTCGCCGGCATGAAAGCCGAACCGGTTGATGGCCAGCGCATCGGCGCCGCGAGCCGTCGGTGTCACGGTGACCGCCAGGCAATCTTTCGTCGCGTAGTCGATCACCGCGCAGATCCGCCAGGTCCCACCGCCTGCGGTTTCGAACTCCGAAAAGTTGGTCTGCCACACTCGGTTGTGTTGCGTCGGTGGATCGCGGAAAACTTTGCGCCGCAACATTGCCCACGACCTACGGTCCGCACGATATCCCTGCGGTAGCAGGCCGCGGCGGCGCAGGGCTCGCTCCACAGTGGACGTTGATACCTCGTAGCCGTCGGTGCGTATCAGCGCTGCGATTGTCCTGCGTCAAGATTTTGGCAGAATCTAGTAGCTCGCAACAGGGCTGCCACAGGGTGTAATCGTCCAATTCGGGCCGAGTCGCCGGATCGATCCTGGGTATAGCCGACCGACTACAGTGATCAGTAATGCCGATGGCAGGTTTCGCGGTGACCGTGGAACCGAACGCTCGGGGCACAATCGGTTATTGCATCATCTGGATGTGCGGGTGCTCATGCGATGTCGGGCAGACTCGGATGATCAGGTTGTTGACATCGGAGATACAGATCTGGGCCGGTTCCCGCAAGTTGTCGGCGGCCTGGTCCTCGTACGGGACCCAGTGGCGCTCGTAGTACTCGCGGCTGGCGATCGTCAACAGTGGCTCGGTTGCGGTGCCGCAGGTGGGGCAGGGATTCGGGTAAGGGTCTTGCATACCCCACTTGATAAAGCCGCCGATCTTCGTTCCAGGCGCGATACAGAACGCACTGTACGGACTGTCCCATTCTTCGAGATCGTCTAGGTCGACACCGGGAATCTGGGCCCAGGTCCACTGGTCCACTCGTTGCTCGAGCTCCCCCTCGAGTTCCCACGAGTGTGGGTATTCGATTACCTGTTCCGGATCGATCGTGCACGGTTCGGGCACCAGGTCCTCCTCGTACTCCGCCGGTTCGGGCGGATCGACCAGGACGTCGGTGACCGCCGCTGCGGACCGCCAGAACAGTGCGGTCTGAGGCAGGCCATCGACGTCGTGCTCGTAGGGGCACCACAGCACTTGCAGCAGATCCGTTTCCTCGGGCGGACGCAGACCGGGCACGTCACGGACGTACAACTGCGCGACCGGTAGCATCGCGATCGGACCGTCGGTCGCCGGGCGCCGCTGCATCCGGTCGAGGATTTCCTTCTCCTCTGGTGTGTAATTCCTGCACTCACTGTTTCTGGCCGCGCGCATCCGCCGCTGCAGCCTGACGTCCGCCAAAGAGATCGTCGGGCGCCGTTCGAAGCGGTGGTCCTCAGCGTGGCAGTGCGGCCATGGCTCACTCGCCGGCCACAGCAGTGGCCCGCCGATCGAACTGTCTTGCGCTGATGGTGTTCCCGGACGCGGATGCAGGCGGGTCGCGGTGCGGGCCAGCGCCGCCAGCTCGGGAAATACGGCCACTGGATCGACCGGACGTGGCTGGGTAGTGCGAGTCATACAACAACCTCTGGAGGAATGCGGAGATGTTCGATTTCTATGACGGTGCGACCGGCGCGGTCTCGTCACGACGCTAGGCGCCCAATCCTCGACCAACTTCCCATCACTGGGATTTGCCGAGTAAACGGCCTCGTGGCATGAATCCCACTGGCATGCCGCTTATCGAGTGGTTTTCGCTGGTCAACGCTGATATACGCCGCGCTGGGTGTTCGATCGCCGAGCGCCTGGTGCGGCCTGGTCATGTTGTAGAGGATCCGGAGCCGGTGGACCTCCATGTTCAGAGCGTCACCGTCGCCGATCACGCCGCGGTACAGGTGCTCATACTTCAAAGTGCCGAAGAACCGTTCGACCACACCATTCGTTTGAGGCGACCGCGCACGGGTGCGTACATGCCGCAACAGCAGATCCGACCCGGCGAACGCGGTCTCGAATACCTCGCCACGGAAGCACGGCCCATTATCGGAGACCATCGCGATCGGCGCCGCAGAGATGCCGATCACCTCCCCGCCCGGTCCGACTACCTCGGCCGTACCGCGGTTGGTACGCAGGTCGTCCAATCCAAAGAGCACGTTCGGCCTCGGCGACCGCCAGCATCAGGGCAGGCCAGTGCGTCGGCCCCAAGCCCACGACGAGGTGCCCAGCGATCCGGCCGGGGGCGCAGGGTCCGCCGGAGCAACGGCGGTTGAGGATGGAGAACAAACAGCTGAAGCTGGCGCTGGCCGAAGCAACAGTGCAGCTGCGGTCTGGCACCGACGACACCACCCGCACCCTGTCCTCGACCGGAACCTTCAACCGCCGTGGGCGTGCCGGTTTCGAGGTTCGCTCGACTGACCGGCATCCCCGAACGAACGTATTGGAGACGGCTGTCCCAGTTGCGTGCCGGTGAGCCGTCGCAGGGGCCGTGGCCATCGCCGAAGGTGGAACGGTTCGAGCCGATCGCGGCGAAGTACGCTGACGAGTGGCCGGCGTGGATGCATCGCCACAACAACTCAGGGTAAAACCCGGGGCCGCGCACGTCGCCGCAAACAGGCAAAACCGATCTGTAAGCGGCATGTTCGCGCACTGTGAAAGGCCGACATCATCTCTTCCAGTGGATCTTCGGGGTGGTTCGAGTCACTGTCGGCGCTTGATCGGAAGCCTTGCGGCGAGGAGTGCCGTTCAGTGGAGTTCTTCGACCAGCCCGATGATGATGCCGTCGGGGCCGCGGACGTAGCAGTACCGGTAGATGTCTTCGTATTGGGCTACCGTGCCCACGAGTTCGGCGCCGTGGGCGCGCAGGCGGTCGAGGACGTCCTCGACGTCGTCGACGACGAACGTCAGGCGAGGGATGCCCGGGGTGTTCACCGGCGCTTTCGGCGCAGTGCTGGTGGTCACTGGCGAGTGGAACGTCGAGAGCTCGACCCGGCCATGGCCGTCCGGAGTCCGTACGACGGCGATGTCTGCTCGAACGCCGTCCAGTCCGAGGAGGTCGTCGGCCCATTGGCCCCCGACTGTTGCTTCGCCCTCCAGCTCCAGACCCAGTTCGACGAAGAACGCGATAGCAGCCGCGAGATCCTCGACCACAATGCCAGCGTGATCCATCCGATGGATCGTCATTGAGATTCTCCTCGAGATTCGTTACGGCCCATTCTGGCCGGGTTGATCGGTTCAGGCGCGCTGACGCTCGGCCCGCTGCCGGATCAGCTCCTCGACCGCGGTGGGCAGGGTGGTTTCGAAGTCGATGAGTTCGACCCAGGTCGGGGCGATGACGATCCGGACCATGCCGTCGTAGAGCGAGCGGACCTCGGCCTCCCATTCGACGCGCTGCTCGGGGGTTATTTCGTAGCTGCCGTTCATCTGCAGGTACTCCTCCGGGATACCGTCGACCATGTCCAGGTCGGCGCGCCCGCGGATGAGCAGGATCTTGGGTGGGTGCACCTCGGTGTCGATCGTGAGCGCGACCTCGGGGTTGTGGCGCAGGGAGCGTAGTTTCGGGGCATTGTTCGTGGTGCAGACGACGATCTGTGAGCCGTTCCAGGTGAATGCGATCGGGATGTTGCGGGGTGTGCCGTCCTTGGCGACGTAGGCCATGCGGAGCAGGTCGCGAGCCAGGAGCTCCTGGCTGATCGGGAGGTTCAGGATCGCGGTGATCTCGTTCGGTTGCATGCTGCTTGCTCTTTCGTCGGTGTCGTCGAGGCCCGTTCGGCCGCTTGTACCCCTGAGACGGAGCCGCCCGAGCGTTCTCGACATCCACTGCGCATGAATTTCCAGATCTTTTTCCGGACCCGATTGTCGCGGCGCGCCCGGTAGTCGAGTCGCCGCACACAAGTCCGAATCGTTCGGCGACTCCGAGGCAAATGAGGAGCTGAGCGGCGGTAGTCCGAGCGTCCCCGCGTGTCTGCCCTGCGGGACACCGTCTAGGCTGATGTTGGTTTTACAACAAGAAAGCGTATGTCAAATCCTCTTGAGAGTGGTCGGTTATGAATATTGGACGTGATCCGCGTTCCGAATTCATCGCTCCGGCGGACACACGGACCATCGAGCCGGGACCATAAGCCGTTCGATGTGATCGCCGCCACCCGCCCCGACCGGCGCATCCATGTCGTTGCCGACGGCGCCTACGAATGCAGCACCCGGCGGCACCTGCCCGTCAACATGACCTTGACCGGGCCGCTGCCGCGCAATGCCGCCCTCTACGAGGTGCATCCCGACGTGGACAACCCGCCACCATGCGCGGCAGGCGGGACCGGCCGCGCACTCGCGGCGCCAGGATCGGCACACCGGCCGACCTGGCCGCCGCCACCGTGGGCGAGCCCGTCACGGTGACCCGTTACGGCCGCACCACCACCGTGACCGTGCACGAACGCAGGTGCCTGTGGTACGGCGCGTTCCGCTCCCAGTCCGTGCGTGTCCTGATCGTCCGCGAACCCCGCAAACCCGGTCTGGCGCTGCGAACCACCAACCCCACCACACCCGCAGCCGAGATCATCCAGCGGTAGCGGCTCGGTGGTCCATCGAGGTCGCATTCTTCGAAGCAAAGCACGTCACCGGCGCGGGGCGAGGCACGCAACCGCACTCGCTCGGCGGCCGAGCGCACCGCCCCGTTCGGCATGCTCGCCCAGACTCTGGTCATCCTCTGATACCACCTCACCGGCCATTCACCGGCCGTCGTCGCCGACCACCGCCATGGAGCACGCTGGTACACCACCAAAACCCACCCCAGCTACCTCGACATGCTCACCAAACTCCGCCGCACGCTGATCGCCGCCCAATATCGTGCCCACCTACCCGGCGACCCCACCCCCGAACAAATCCACACCATCCGCCCGGCCTGGGCAAACGGTGCCACGTAACCGCGAAACACGAGACGCGCTAGAAGGACTCGTAATCGAACATATGTTCGATTCTAGATGTTTCGAGCTGGCTCCGCTACCTGGAATCAGGGCGATTTGGTGGCCGACACACCGTTGGTGTAACTTCATTCAGGCGCACGGGGAAACTCGGAGCGCAACCCATCAGGGGCTATGGCGCAGCTGGTAGCGCACCACACTGGCAGTGTGGGGGTCAGGGGTTCGAGTCCCCTTAGCTCCACTCATATGAGCAGGTCAGACCCGGTAACTACGCCGGGTCTTTTCTCTTTTGAAGCTCAGTGTGCCAACGGGTGGGCGGGGCGTTTGGTCAGATGGCTTGGTCGGTGGTGCCGAACATCGCCGCCGCGGCAGCCGTCAGCCCCTCGTCGTATACACGGTTGTAGACGGACGTTGTCATTCGAACATCGTGGCCGTGCCAGGCGGCGACGGTGGATGCGGGGATGCCCGCGTGGAGCATGACTGACACCGAGGTGTGCCGCAGGTTTCGCAAGGTGATCCGGTGTGGCTTGGCCGCGATCCGGATGCGGTGGAACCACCCCGTGTAAGTCCGCGGTAGAACGGCCTTGCCGGTCTTGTCCGAGCACACGTGAGTGGTCTCTTTCCACGATCGGCCGAGCGCGAGACATTCTCGCTTCTGTCGAGTCTTCAACTCCTGCAGCGCGGTTGCCACGTCGTCTGGGAGCGGCAGGGTTCGGCGTGAACGTTCGGTCTTCGGCTCGTCCACCGCGTGGTCTTTGCCCTCCACCTCCACGTGGCTCTGCTCTGCGCTGAGTGTGCCGCGAGACAGATCGATGTCAGCCCACCTCAGTCCACACACCTCTGAGCGGCGCAGTCCATAGCAGGACATCAAGAACACGGCGTGGAGCCGGTCTTCGCTGGCCATGGTCGCGAAGGTCTGGACTTGCTCGCGGGTCCACACGTCCGACGCTGTGACCTTGGTCGGGCGTTGTCGGGGAGCCTCCACGTATTCGGCCGGGTCGCGTGCGATCAGACCTTGCCGTGTGGCGTACTCCGTCACCTGCTGAAGCACCACCAAAGCTAGTCGGACGGTAGCTGGCGCCAGCGGCTTGCTCTTCATCGAGCCGGCCTCGAGCATCGTGGAAACCCATTCGTCCACGTGGGGCTGCCGCAATGCCTGAAGCTTCATCCCACCAAGATCGCGCTTCGCATACTTCAGGGAATCGCGGTAGTTGCGCAACGTGTTCTCCCGGATGTCGCGGCGCGACTTGAGCCATTCGTCGCATACCTGGGACAGAGTGATGTCGGTCCGGCCGACGAAGGTTCCGGCGGCGACGGCTGCGGAGATCCGGCGATACTCGCGCCGCGCTTCCGTCTTGGTGTCGTAGGTGAAGCGCTGCCGGATACGAGTGCCGTCCGGCTTGGTGCCGATATCGATCTGAAACGTGTAGGTGGTAGACCCGTTCTTTGCAATGCGTGTGTCGATCGGTTCAGCGCGGCGAGCGCTGTTCGTTGCGGTGCCGCGTGTGGTCTGACTGGTCATTCGTGTCCTTCCTCCTGGTCGTTGATGTGACGTGCGTTTGGTATTGGTGATTTTCCGAAGCTCGTTGAGCGACGTATCGCCGCATTGAGATCGGTACCGCGACGTCGCCTTGGGGAGGGTGTCGGTCCTTCTGCCTGCTCTCCGATGTGCAGGCTTTGCCGAAGCGGTTCACGAAGGTCGCGTCGTCACGCTTCGCGGCTTCGAGCGGTGTCTTGGGGTGGATTTGTTTACCTTTATTTTTCCAATGTTACTGAAGATGGATAAATTGGCTGTTGGGTCACACCATTAGCCTCAATACCGTTCAGTTAATGGCTGGGGCGGTATTGTGTCGGTGTGCCTCGTGGTGGATGGGTGAAGCCGGAGTCGGATCGTCGGCTGTCGGATTTGGTGTCGGTGGGGTTGTTGACCAGGGTTTTCCCTGCTGATGTGGTGGA
>NZ_JBFRFQ010000020.1:0-111407 GCF_052114905.1 Nocardia sp. 2TAF39 | reverse complement strand
CGCCAACCGCGACGACTCCGCCCGCGACCATGCGACAAGCTGGTCCCGCTCGTCACCGGCCAGTACGAACTCGACATCACTACGCCCGAAACCCGCCACCCCAACACCATAGATAATTAGAGCTGCAATTTCGGGACCGACACACTAGGGAGCGGAAATGCTGCCGTTTGCCTGGTAAAGCCTGAGCCGCGAGCACACCGGCTGCGCAAAGCTCGCGTGCCGCGGCGCCGAATGCCTGGACCCGTGCGGTTGTGTTGTCCGCTCGCCAGATCAGTCCCCACTCCACCGGCTCCGCGTCGCGGAACGGAATGTAGGAGATCTCGGGTCGCGCGTAGTATTTCGCCGCGCTCATGCTGACCGGGAGGACGCCCCGCCCGGCACCGATGAGTACCAGCAGCTCCTGGAACGTCGCGGCCGAAGGGCCGAAGCGGATCGACCGCCCAGCAGGTGTGGCACAGGGAGTGCGTTCGTCGCGGAAGGATTTCGGCAGGGTTTCCGGCAAGCGCAGCACCTCGACATCGGCCAACTCCTCGACAGAGACGAACTCCTGGCCGGCAAGGGGATGTGACGATGACACAGCAAGCAGGCGAGGCTCGACGACGAGGGCGGGCCCCACGACGACCCCCTCTTCTCGCACCGGAAAAGCGAAGAACGCTATGTCCACTTCGTTTTCACGAAGCCAAGGCATGATTTCGTAGAGTTGCGCGTCCCGAATCTGGACGGCGCAATCGGGTTGTCTCTGACGGAACAGCTCCGCCGCCTCGGCCAGTAGCGTTCCGCCTGCGGCGTTGACGAACGCGACCCGCAGCGTTCCCGTCACACCTCGGCCGGCTTCGACAGCCCGCTGGAAGGCGCTGACCGTCTGGTTCCACGCGGGGCGAAGGTCCTTCTCGAGTTGTCGACCGATGGGAGTGAGTTCCACTCGTCGGCTGGTGCGGGTGAACAGGTCCGCACCGACACTCCGCTCCAGTTTCCTGATCGTCTGACTGACCCGAGTCGTCGACACTCTCATCCGCTCTGCCGTCCGACCGAAATGCAACTCCTCTGCAAGCGTCAAGAAGGCTTCCACCTCATACCGCTCCAGCATGCAACCCACTCTACGATCACGTCGCGACTCCGACCCCCCAGCACATCGCCACACAGATCCGGCAACCCGACAGCCGCTGCGTCTCGACCCGTCCGCTTCGAATCCCGCCGCTGCGGCTGGAGCCACCCGGCTCAGGCCAGTCCGTTCTCGACGGCTGACCCTGTCGGTGCCCGGCGCTACTGTCCGGTGCCATGAATGCCGCGACCGCTGCCGTCGCCGAGATCGTGGACGCAATAGCACCCCTCGACAGCCTCGAGCAGGAGCACATCGATACGGCGCTGGCCTGGCTCGCGTCGACCGACGACGTGTTCCGCCGCGCGAAACCCGCCATGCCGCCGCGGCATCTGGTCTCCTACGTCGTGCTGGTAGATCCGGAGGCGCGCAGGGTGCTGCTCGGTCGACATCGCCTCGCCGAGCTGTGGTTGCCGACCGGAGGGCACGCCGATCCTGGGGAGCATCCGCACGAGACGGCGCGCCGCGAAGCCGCCGAGGAGATCGGTGTCGAGGCGGAATTCGATGTCATCGGGCCCGACCCGCTTTTCCTCACCATCACCTCGATTGTCGACGCGAACGGGGGCCATGAGGACGTCAGCCTCTGGTACGTCATCCGCGGAGACCACAGCCGCGACTACACTCTCGATCCCCGCGAGTTCGACGGCGAAGAGTGGTGGGACATCGACGGATTCGCCATCCCACACTCCGACCCCCATTTCGGCCGCTTCCGCACCAAGCTCGACATGTCTCTCCGACGGCCGCGGGTGTTGTGACTGCCATCTATGTGCCACGACCGAAGAGAAAAGGTGAGTTGCCGAGCGATCGTGCGCTGCCGACCGACAAGGGCGAGCTGGTGGAGACGAGCACCGAGCCCGGTCATGTCACCGGGGTTCGCTGGAATCAGCGGTCGCTTGGTGACCTTGTCGAGCGGATAACCACTCGCACAAATGAAGAATCCGGGCCCGCCGAGGTGCACGATCATGGCGGCCCAGCAGACGGGACATTGGATCTCGAATTCCTCGTCGATCGAACTCGTCCAGCCTTCGCGACCACACCGTCGAGTCTCGAAGGCACCATGGACTGCGGTGAGACCCGCACGCATCCGACTTCCTTTTCGCCCTGATCCACGACGTACACGGATCCGGCACACCCGAATTCGTGCGCGACGCGATGAAGGTTTACGCGAAGGCGAATATTTAGGAATCGAAAGACGTTGCGCCCGTAGGTGTCCCATGTACGGGCGCACTTTCGTAGTCATTTCTCGGCTGGATCGCGGAATTGGCGAGACTCCCATGCCTGGGCGAGCCGGGCCATGGCACGGTATGGTCCGCGGTGACCAAGGAGGAATGACTGCCGATATGAACTACCAGCATGGCGGGCCAGGTGCCGCACCGGGCGGCTATCCGCCCGTTCATCCCCACCAGCCGGGTCACGGCTATCCGCCGCCTCGATCGTCGGCGGGTGGTGGCACCGGAATCGCGGCGGCCCTGCTTGCGTTGCTGGATGGCGGTTGGAAGATATTCGGTCTCGTCTCGATGGTGACGGTCGGATCGCGGACCTTCGACACTCTGGCAGGTCTCGCGCTGGTCAACCTGGCGGTGACCGGATTCGTGGCGTTCCTGCTCGTTCTGGGCGGTGTCCTGCTGCTGTGTCGATCGACCGTCGGCCGAGTTCTGGTCGTCGTCGGCAGCGCGCTGAGCTTGATCAACATAGTTGTCGGGCTCGTGATGGTAGGCCTTTTCGGCCTGCTGCCGATAGTCGTCTCCGTGCTGGCGCTGGCGACCCTTGTCCTCGCCGCCATCAGTCCGACCGGCCGGTGGATCGCGGCACGTCGTCAACCGACTCCGGCGTACAGCCACCAGCCCGCACCGCCATATGGTCAGCCCGCGCCCCCGCCGTACGGCCACCAGCATCCCCAGCCTTACGGGCATCCCACCGCCGCAGCCCCCGGACATCCGGCCCCGCCGTACGGCCAGCCGCCATATCCGAACCGCTGACCTGCTGGTACGAGCGCATTCGGGGCCGTCGGCCGGCCGGATTCAGCACGTCGGCAGGCGTGGCCACCGGGAGCGCTCGGTCCGGCACATGCCTCGGTGGTGTCGATGCTCACCCTGTCCTCGTCGACGGTTCACCACTGGCCAGTGCGCGCGGACGTTCGTGCTACAAGAGCCTGTGGTTCGCACCAGTGGAAGCGGGGGCGACGGACCGGTTCGCCAGGTTCGTCTCCGCACCTTCTGACGCGCAGGCGGCTCGATTACCGTCCGCGGAGGGCTCGCCAGACAACGAAGGCGATGACCGCTGCGGGTGCGGCGGCGAGCAGGGGTCGGTTGCGGAACAATTCCAGCAGCGTGCGGCCCTGCTGGGCAACCGGTTCGGGGACTCCGGCTGCCCCACGCTCGCCGACTGCGGCGGTGTTCGCCTCCGTGAGTTCGGCGCGCTCGGCCGCCCGGCGAATGGACTCGGCCGTCTTTTGCGTGGCCTCCTGGCTGTGACCCGCCCGGCGCGCGGCGGCCACTTTCTCCTCCGCCTCCCGTGTCGCCTCCGCGGCCCGGCGGCGCACGTCGGCGGCTTCGCGTTCGGCCGCGTGCCGTGCCTCGGCAGCCGTGTCCTCGGCCCGGTGCTCGGTCTCGGCCGCCTCGCCGCGCGCGGCGCCTACGATCTCCTGGAAACCGTCGGTTTCCGGATCGGGGGATTTGCGTTCGTTCATCACTGTCTCCTGTCCTCGGCGGCGCGGTGCCGGGCGGATGTCCCGATGGTGTCGATCGGCGAGCGCGGCACCAAAGACCGAGGGCGCTGGGCGAGAGAACCGCTCGTCACGCCCCTGTCGACGCCCGGTTACCCGGCGACCGCGCGGACAAACCGAACCTCAGAGGCGCAATTCCATCACGCGTTCGGGGTGTGAAGGTCGCGGCGAATGCCGCACGTCACCGGCTGCCCACGCGGCGATCTGTGCGTCGAGCAGACGGGCAAGGGCTGCCTCGTCGGCGCGGCGTGATCGGTCGTCGGTATGCATTGGTCGCGACCGCTCAGGCGAGTCGGCGCAGGCCGGTGAATTCGATCCCGGCGAAGACCGCGACCACGACGGCGCCGACGAGCAGGAGCGCCACACCGAGGCCGGTGAGCTCGAGGACACCGGACTCGGCCAGCGCGATCATCACTACGGCCGACAGTGCATTGACAGCGACGACCCCCTTCGCGTGCCGCGGCCGGATCTCGGGCTGTCCCGCGATCAGCAGCAGGACGAGCGCACCGCAGAGCATGGCGACACCGAACACAACACTCCAGATGGTGGGCAGCCCGAGCGGGTCCCGCAGAGCCGCGGCGCCCGCCAGCAGTACCCCACCGAAGATTCCGGTACTCCAGCCGTCCACCCGCAGCGCGGTACGCAGAAACTCACGGGTGGGTGCGGGCCGGGTGGCCGTGGTCGAGATGCTCATGTCCGCTCCTGTGGTCGATCCCTGTCGGGGCCCCATCGGCTCTCGGGTCCAACCCTGCTGACTCGAGGTGAGAGTCTCAATAACCTCTGAGGTCATGGCTGCGCGGCACGGCTGGTGATTAGCTGGGCGGGTGGCACATACACCGGTGGGAACGGAATCCAGAGCGGGCATTCTGCTGCGCGGGTGGCGGCAGCGACGCAGGCTGAGCCAGCTCGATCTGGCGCTGGCGGCCGACACCTCGGCGCGCCACTTGTCGTATGTGGAGACCGGGCGCGCCCAGCCGAGTCGGGCAATGGTGTTGCGACTGTGCGAGACGCTGGATGTGCCACTGCGCGAGCGCAATACGCTGCTGATGGCCGCGGGCTACGCGCCGGCGTATCGGGAGAGCAGCCTGGACGACGCGCATCTCACGTCGGTCCGCGCCGCGCTGGACACCATGCTGACGGCGCACGAGCCGTACCCGGCGGTGGTGGTCGATCGGGTGTGGAACGTGGTGACCGGCAACGCGGCGATGGGCGTGCTGATGCACGGCGTTCCCGACCACGTGCGGGCGCCACGGCCGAACGTGTACCGGCTGGTGCTGCATCCAGAGGGGCTCTCCGCCCGGCTGGCCAACCTCGCCCAGGTACGCGAGCTGTTCGTGGAACGGCTGGCCAGGCAGGTCACCGCGAGCGGCGATCCCGAGCTGGCGGCGCTGTACGACGAGGTGTCCGGCTACCCGGCCCCACCGCGGATCACCGACGATTCGGATCAGGCAGGGACACGAACGAGTCCGTTCGAGGTGCCGATCCGGATCCGCACCCCCGCAGGCGAGCTGTCGATGTTCAGCACGATGGCCACGTTCGGCGCACCGGCCGACATCACGCTGTCCGAACTGGCCATCGAATTGTTCTATCCTCTGGATCAATTCACCGCGACCGCGCTGCGCAACCTTGCGGCAGCAGCGAATTCGTGACAGTCCGGCGGAACCACACGGCTGTGCCGGCGGCAACCTCCGGCTGGGCGGGCGCCCGACCCGGTTCCGCCTCGAGCGCTGTGCCCAGGTTATTCGACGACACAGGTGCTTCCTGCCGCGACGCGGGCGTTGCTGCCCATGAACCACCGTCCGGGACTCTACCGCTCTGCGGCGGGACAGGTGGAGTTGAAGCGAGATTCACCGCATCGCACGAATGTGACAGGCAAATATGTTGAAGTAAGGCATAGTTCGCGGTTCCCACACCGTGTTCGGCGGCGCATCAAAGATATGACGTGTCGTTCACCAGACGCACCGATGCTGCACCGTCGGGATAGAACTCCGCTATCGAGAACGACGCCAGATCCAGATGCAGCCGGTACAGCAGCGACGGGCCGACGCCGAGCGCCAGTTGCAGCAGCGTCTTGATCGGGGTCACGTGGCTGACCACCACCACGTTCGCGCCGGGATACAACCCGACCAGATCGCGACGAGCCGCGTCCACCCGCTCCCGGACCTGATCGAAGCTCTCGCCGCCTGGGGCAGCGATCGCGGGATCGCCGATCCAGCGGGCGTGCAGTTCCGGATCGCGCTGCGCGGCCTCCAGGAAAGTCAGGCCCTCCCAGGCACCGAAGTCGGTCTCGATCAGGCCGTCGAGCACCGTGACCGGCACGCCCAGCGCGGTGGCCGCGGCGTCGGCGGTCTCCCTGGCGCGGCCGAGCGGCGAGCTGGCCACGGCCGCTATATCACCTTTGGCGGCGAGCATTTTCGCGGCGCGGGCAGCCTGCTCGCGGCCAAGGGCAGTGAGCGGAGGGTTGCCGCGACCGGAGTAGCGGCGTTGCAGCGACAGCTCGGTCTGGCCGTGGCGCAACAGAAGCAGACGGGTGGGGCGGCCGGTGGCTCCGGTCCAGCCCGGGCCGGTCTGTGCGGCCTTCGCCGCCACTGCGTCCGCGTCCCTTACCTCGTCGATCCAACTCGGCAGCTCGCGCTCGTCGCCGGTGGCGACGGCCGGATCGACGGGCCCCGTCGCCGGTGCCCGCTGCTCACGCGAAGCCGCCGAGCGGACCTCATCCACCAGGATGGCGTCGTCCATCGCCTCGTTCGCCAACCGGTCGGCGCGCGCGTTCTGCTCGCGCGGAATCCAGGTGAAGCTCACCCGCGCGAAACCGGCGACCAGCCTGCGCGCGCGGTCGGCGAGCGGAACCATGGCCGCGTGCTTGACCTTCCAGCGACCCGACATCTGCTCGACGACCAACTTGGAATCCATTCGCACCGTGACGGATTCGGCGCCGAGTTCCGCCGCCGCCTCCAATCCGGCGATCAGGCCGCGGTACTCGGCGACGTTGTTGGTGGCAACGCCGATGAACTCCCGGCGTTCGGCGAGCACCCGGACCTGCTCCGCGTCGTACACCACCGCGCCGTACCCGGCCGGGCCTGGATTGCCGCGCGAGCCGCCGTCGGCTTCGACGACCACTTCGGAATATGTCACCGCCATCCCCGCTTCGCGCGCGCGGCCGAGCCGGACAGCGGCCCGCTCACAGCCCCGATTCCTTGGTCCGGACCAGGATCGCGCCGCACTCCGGGCAGCGCACGACCACGTCGGGCGCGGTCTTGGCGATTCGTGCGATCTCACCGCGGTCGAGTTCGATGCGGCACGCGCCGCAGCGACGGGCCTGCAACAGGGCAGCACCGGCACCGTGCTGCTCGCGCTGGCGGTCGTAGATCGCGAGCAATTCGGCCGGGAACAGCGCGACCAGACCGGATCGGTCGGTGTCGCAGCGGCCCTGCGCCACAGCCAGATCCGCGAGCGCATCGTCACGCTGCCGCTGCGCAACGGCCAGATCCTCCTCGGTCTTGCTCAGCCTGGCGCCCGCGTGCTCATGGTCGGCGGCGGAAGCCTCCCGGCGCTCCATGACCTCGAGCAGTTCGTCCTCCAGTACCGAGCGGCGACGCTCCAGGCTACCCAGCTCGTGCTGGATCTCCGTCAGCTGCTTCGCGTTCACCGACCCCGCGGTGAGCATCCCCTTGTCGCGGTCCTCGCGCTTGCGGACCGCCTCGACCTCGCCTTCCAGCTTGCGGATATCGCGATCGAGGTCGTCCAGCACGATCTCCACGGCCACCGCGGCGTCCTTGTGCGCATTGCGCTCGGCCTCCAGCCGGGCAACCTCCTGCTGCTCGGGTAGCACGGTGCGACGGTGCGCGATCCGCGTCAGCTCGGCGTCGACGGCGGCGAGTTTCAGCAGCTCAGCCTGAATCGGGGGTTCGACATTCAACGCGGACAAACTCCTGGACATGGTGGACGGGGTTGGTGTTCAACCGTACCCCGCCGGACCCGTTGCCCCGCGCTAGCCGCCGACGGTGCGAGTCTTGATGGCATCCCTGGAGATGTAGACGTCGTATTCGCCGGGTACCGCGATCACCGCGTTGCCGTAGGCGGAGCGCACGAACGGCTGGGTCCACCAGCGGCCGGCCCGCATGTCGGTGAAGAAGTCCCGGTCGCCGTCGTTGAGGAAGATCTGATGCTGGGTGGTCGCCACACCGTCCAGGCGCTGGCCGTACAAGCGGCTGATCTGGTAGCCGGAGTGGAAGCCGAGGGCGTTCACCCAGGGCTCGAGCTCGACGATGCCCGCCTGCAGCACCCACATGTCACCCTCGACCCGATAGGTCTCGCGCTGTTCGGGATGGTCGTCGTCGCCGTAGAGCGTGACGTCCACGTCGAGCTGATGCTCCTGCCCCGCCACTTGCTTGGCGACCACGTGCGCCGCCTTGACCTCCCCGGTCAATCCCAGATACGTCTGCAGCAACGTCGCGATCCACAGCAGCACCGCCGCGACCAGCAGCAGGACGAGCCCGCTCGCGCCGCGGGCGACCAGCGCCCGCATCCCGCCCCGGCGCGCCGTGATCAGTCCGGAGACGATCAGCGCGACACCGACGAGCAGCAGCAGGATCAGGCCGATCTGCACGACCCCGAAATCGACCGGAAAACTCATACCTGCGCCTCGCCAGCCCTCGGCTCCGGCACGCGCAATGCGCGCTGTGACATGATTCGCTCGCTACGCTCACTCATACCTGCGCCTCGCCAGCCCTCGGCTCCGACATGCGCAATGCGCGCTGGGTGTTGATGATTCGCTCGCTGCGCTCGCTCATGCGCTAGTTGTACCCCGCACGAGCCGCACAATTCACCCGAACCGACCACCGCATCCCCGCGCGAACGCGGTCACGCCCAATCGTTACGACTCCGTTGCCAGGACAACGGCATTTGGGTTCTGCGGCCGGCGGTCAGCTGGATGCTCGAACCGTCCATGGGTCGGTGCGCAGCGTGGACACGCGGGTCTCCAGGTCGGGCAGCGCGGTCCGGACAAGCGATTCCGCCTGTGCACACCAAGGGAATTCGGTGGCCCAGTGCGCGGCGTCGACGAGGGCGGGCCCACCCCGGCGCAGGTGCTCGTCGACCGGGTGGTGCCGCAGATCGGCGGTGACATAGGCGTCGACGCCGAGACGGGCCGCGGCGGTCAGGTAGGAATCGCCTGCGCCGCCGCAGACCGCGACGGTGTAGACGGTGCGGTCGGGATCGCCCGCGGCGCGCACACCCCACGCGGTGGGTGGGAGGGCGGCCGCCACCCGATCGGTGAAGGCGCGCAACGACTCCGGCTGCGGCAGAGTGCCGACCCGACCGATCCCCAGCGACGAGGGCAGCAGGACGCGTTCGCTGATGTGGTAGGCCGGGACCTCGTAGGGATGGGCTGCGCGCAGCGCGGCGAGCATCGCCGAACGCGCCGCCGGCGCGGCGACCACTTCGACCCGGTCCTCCTCGACATGCTGGAGTTCGCCGAGGGCGCCGCGCGCCGGATTCGCCTCGGCCGGCGGACGGTATTGACTGGTCGCGGGCACCCGCAGCGCGCAGTCCCGATAGTTCCCGCTGCTGCCGGCGCCCGCGGCGAAAAGCGCGGCCAGCACCGCGTCTGTGTGCGTACGCGGCACCTGGACCACCCAGTTGTCCACAGCGGATTCGGGTTTCGCATCCAGCGGACCGGTCACGGTGAGCCCGAGGGCCGCGGCGAGCGCGTCCGAAACTCCGGGATCGGCGGAGTCGGCGTTGGTGTGCGCGGTGAACAGGGCGCAGCCGGAGCGGATGAGCCGATGCAGCAGCGCGCCTTTCGGCGTGTCAGCCGCGACGGTGTCGACACCCCGCAGCAGCAGCGGGTGATGCACCACCAGAGCTTGGGCGCGCCCATCTATCGCCTCGTCGACGACGGCTGCGGTGGCATCGACCGCGAACAGCACGCGGGTCAGCTCCTCCGCGGGATCGCCGCAGACCAGCCCGATCGAGTCCCAGGACTCGGCCAGCCGCGGCGGGTAAGCCGCGTCGAGCACCGCGATGAGATCCGCGAGCGTGGTCATCGTCTACCTTCCTTCGCTTCGGTCATGCACTGCCACTTCGGTTTCGTTCGGCTTCGCCGCATGCGGTCACCGCATACCTGCCGACCGGATTGCGGCGACGAGCCGATCCACCTCCGGTCCGTCGCGGACCGCGACCCTCAGATGATTCGGGCCGAGACCGGGGAACGTGTCGGCCCGGCGAACCGCGATCCCCCGGTCGGCCAAATGCTTGCGCAGCAGTTCGCCGTCCGCGACGTGCAGCAGCAGGAACGGACCCTCGGCCGGGGTGTGCACGTGTACGTCGAGTTCGGTCAGCCGCTCGATCATCGCGGCACGTGCCGCGGCGACAGCCTCGGCCCGCCGCTCGGCCTCGATGATCGCCGCCTCGTCGGCGGTGGCGGTGATCGCCTCCAGCTGGAGCGTGCCGAGCGGCCAGTGGGACCGCCCGCGCTCGAGCCGCGCGAGAAGCGCGGGATCGCCGAGAAAGTAGCCGCAGCGCAGACCTGCGAGCGCCCAGGTCTTGGTGAGGCTGCGCAGCACAAGGAGGTCGGGCGCCGCGTCCGCGGCGAGGGATTCGGATTCGCCCACCACCGCGTCCGCGAACGCTTCGTCGACCACAATGGTGCGGCCCGGCCTGCGCAGCGCGTGAACGGCGTCCGCCGGGTGCAGCACGGAGGTCGGGTTGGTCGGGTTGCCGAGCACCACCAGATCTGCCTCGACCGGCACCGAGGCGGAATCGAGCAGGTAGGGCGGTGGCAGCAGCACCCTGGTCACCGGAACACCCGCCTCGCGCAGCGCGAGTTCCGGCTCGGTGAACGACGGATGCAGCACCGCGGCCAGCCGCGGAGCGAGGCGGGGCAGCATCGCGAACCCCTCCGCGGCGCCCGCCAGCAGCAGCACCTCGTCGGGAGCACGGCAGTGCCGGGCCGCGACCGCGCGGCGCGCGGCGTCCGTGTCCTCGGCGCTGGGATAGCGGCCGAGCGTTTCGAGCCGGGTGGCCAAGCGCTGCCGCAGCCACTGCGGCGGCGCCACGCCCTGGACGTTCACCGCGAAATCGAGCATGCCCGGACGTGCGTCCACGTCGCCGTGGTAGCGCAGTTTCGCGCGATCGACACTGTCCTCGGGCACGAGACGACACCCTACGTGGCGGTCCTGGCGCGCGACCGGCCAGAATGGCAGTCGTGGGTCAGCTGCACGTGTCGTTCGTCTGTACCGGCAACATCTGCCGTTCTCCGATGGCGGAAAAAATCTTCGCGGTGCATTTGTACCGGTCCGGACTGGCCGACCGGGTGCGGGTGAGCAGCGCGGGTACCGGGTCATGGCACGTCGGCGACGACGCCGACCCACGGACCGACGCGACGCTGCGCAAGTACGGCTATCCGACCGGACATGTCGCCGCCGCGTTCGGCGCCGAGCACCGCGACGCCGATCTGGTGGTCGCGCTGGACAGCTCGCACCAGCGGGAACTGGCCCGCCTCGGCGTACCGCGGGAACGGCTGCGGCTGCTGCGCACCTTCGACCCCGACGCCGACGACCAGGACGTGGCCGACCCCTACTACGGCAGCGCCGCCGACTTCGAGCTCGTTCGGGATCAGATCGAATCGGCCATCCCCGGCCTGCTCGACTGGGTGCGCGCCGAGCTGCACACGGCCGCCGAGCCGCCTGACCGGAGATCCCTCCTCGACGGACGATCCTGATGCGCAGGTTCACCTTTCTGCTGCGCCCCAGCTGGCTGATCCTGGCGGTGCTGGTCGCCGCGTTCGCCTACCTGTGCTTCACCGTGCTCGCGCCGTGGCAGCTCGGCAAGAACACGGCCACCTCACACCGCAATCAGCTGATCGCCGATTCGGTCCGGGCCGAGCCGGTGGACGTCATCACGGTCTTCGGCGACACGGCCGGCTCGCACACCGAATGGCGTCGTGTGACCGCCTCCGGAAATTACCTTCCCGACTCCACGGTGCTGGTGCGGCTGCGCCACCTCGACGGTGCGCCCGGTTACGCGGTGCTCGCGACGTTCCGGCTGGACGACGGGCGCGTGCTGCTTGTCGATCGCGGGCTCGTCGCCGCGGTGGACGGGTCCCGCCCACCGCGGATCCCCGAACCGCCCACCGGGCCACAGCGCATCGAAGCGCGGATCCGCATGTCCGAAGGCGTCACACCCGGCAAGGACCCGAGCGTCCAGGACGGCTACCGCCAGGTGTACTCCATCGACACCGCTCAGGAGTCGACGGTTCTCGAACAGCCCGTCACCGCTATCCCGACCGGCGAACGCGGCGGCTACCTGCAGCTGAGCGAGAACCAGCCGGGTGTGTTCACCCCCACCCCGCTCCCGCAGCTCGACGCGGGCCCATATCTGTCCTACGGCCTGCAATGGCTGGCCTTCGGCATCATGGCACCGCTGGGGCTCGGCTACTTCGTGTACGCCGAGATCCGGGAGCGGCGGAAGGAAAAGGGCGCCGCCGCCACAACTCGCGCCAAGACAACTCGCGGGGCAACGACTCCCGCAGGCGCAGCTGCGGTCGCAGCAACCACGGCGACCGAACCCGCCGAACCTGCCACCGAGGCGCGCCTCGCCGACCGCTACGGCCGCAGTCGCAGCTGAACCCATTCTGCGCACAACCACGTCGCCGCCTGCCGCGACGTGCACAACCCCGGCATTCGACCCGGGCGAATTCGGCTTGATACCTGCCGCGTCCGGACCCACAGCCAAGCCGAAGGACGCTGTGGCGCCGACCGGCCGAGACTCATAGACGGCCGGGCACGCGAAGCGGATTCAGCCCTTGATGGCGGCGACAGCGGCGGCGAGAAGGGCGGCGACGAGTTGGACGGCTTCGGAGAGGCGGACCGCGCGTCGCAGATCGTCGACGGTGGGGGCAGGGCCGTCGCCGAGGGGTGGACGCTGCTCGACGCCATGCGGATACTGCGTGCGGCCACCCAGCCGGACGCCGAGCGCGCCCGCCATCGACGCTTCGACCACCCCTGCGTTGGGGCTGGGATGCCCGGCGGCGTCGCGGCGCCAGGCCCGCAGCGCAGCGGTGGGGCGTCCGCCGATCAGCGGTGCGAGCGCCGCCGTGAGCAATCCGGTGAGCCGGGCCGGGATCAGATTCGCCACGTCGTCGACGCGCGCCGCGGCCCAGCCGAAACGCAGGTAGCGATCGTTGCGGTAGCCGACCATCGCATCGAGCGTGTTGATCGCGCGATACCCCAGCAAACCGGGCACGCCCGCCACGGCGCCCCAGACGACCGGAGCGACGGCCGCGTCGGAGGTGTTCTCGGCGATGGACTCCAAGGCGGCGCGTGCAAGCCCGTTCGCGTCGAGCACATCCGGGTCGCGACCGCACAGCGCGGGCAGCAGCGCGCGAGCGCCGTCCAGATCGCCGCCGGCCAGCCGGTCGGCAATTACGCGACCGGTGCGTGCCAGGCTGTGCCCGCCGAGGACGGTCCAGGTCGCGACCGCGGTCGCGGCTACGCCGCCCCGCCGCGCCGCCACACCGAGCCCGACAACCGAACCGACCGCGAGCCCCTCGTGCACCAGCCCCGCCGCGCGCCTGTCGGCGTAGATCACCGATTCCAGCGCCGCGGCCGCCGTGCCGAACGCCGCCACCGGATGTCCTCGCCGGGGATCGCCGAACACCCGGTCGAGCGCGAATCCGAATAACAGCCCGACCGCGATGGACGTCCCCTTCTGCACTCGGCGAGGTTATCGGGTGGGTCCGACGGTCTGAGCGGCTGGCCGGGGCCGTCACCGCCGCGTGGACGTGTCACACTCCCGGCCCCCGCGTCGTCGACCTGGTGACGCATTCATACACTCCCCGTGGGGACCGAACGACCGAACGGCGAACAGCAGTGAATTCCGAACAGCCCTCCGCCCCGGAGCCCCTCGACCAGGCCGAGCTGGCCAGGCGTTTCGAGGAACACCGGCCGTATCTGCGCAGGCTCGCCTACAGCACGCTGGGCAGCCTCACCGACGCCGACGACGTGGTGCAGGAGGCGTGGCTGCGGTTGCAGCGCCAGCACGAGGCGGGCACCGCGGACGACATCGACAACCTGCGCGCATGGCTGTCCACGGTGACCGGGCGGCTCGCGCTCGACCACCTGGGCTCGGCCCGCATGCGCCGGGAGCAGTACGTGGGTGAATGGCTGCCCGAGCCCGAGGTGACCAGCTGGGACGACCCGGCCGACCGGATCACCCAGGACGAGCGGGTCACCACGGCCTTGCTTGTCGTCCTCGAATCGCTGTCCCCTGCCGAACGCACCGCCTTCGTGCTGCAGGACGTGTTCGGTATGAGCGGCCCCGAGGTCGCCGAGGTGGTCGGCCGCTCCCCTGCCGCTGTCCGCCAGCTCGCCTCCCGTGCTCGCAAGCACGTCGAGGACGGCACCCCACGCTTCCCCGCGTCGCCCGACGAGCAGGAGAAGGTGGTGTCGGCCTTCGCGCTGGCCTGGCGTTCCGGCGACTTGAGTGCCCTGCTCGGCGTGCTCGACACGAACGTCAGCCTCACCGCCGACGGCGGCGGCAAGGTGCCCGCGATCCGGCAGCCCGTGCACGGCGCCGAACTGGTGGCCAAGCTGCTGCTCGGCTGGTACCACGCCCCGTCCGCGGCGGGCGCCTGGGGCCGGGCGGTGCTGGTCAACGGCCGGCCGGGTCTTGTGGTCTTCGACGGCACGCACACCGGTGTCTTCTCCTTCACCGTCGACGACGGCCGCATCGTCGCGATCGACGTGGTCCGCAACCCGGACAAGCTCCACGACCTGCCCACCAGCGGCCAGCCCGACTGGTATTTGGGCGAGGGCCGCACCGACGAGGCGTAGCCGAGAGCTACCTCCGCAGCCGCGTCGGTGGCGAGATCGCCCCGTGCCACCGACGCAGCACCCCGACCTCACGAATCGCCGCGGTTACCTTGTTGGTGCGCACCTCGTCACGACCGTGAACGACAAGGCTCACGACATATGCGGCCAGCATGCCGTCTCCATGCCTACCATCCGCGCTGACCGAGGCTCCGCGCCGTCGCTGCGCGTGCTCGCACGCCGCTACAGCAGAGCCAGTACGTTTTCCAGAGCCACGGCGTCGATACCGATCGCCTCGCCGACGGCGGCATTGGTGAGCACCCCAGCGTGCGTGTTCAGGCCGAGAGCCAGGCTTCGATCATCCTCCAGGGCCCGCTTCCAGCCTTTGTCTGCCAGCGCAACGACATATCGCAGAGTGGCATTGATGAGTGCGTGGGTGGAAGTCGTGGGAACGGCGCCTGGCATGTTGGCCACGCAGTAGAAGACCGAGCCATGGACGATGTACGTCGGCTCGGCGTGCGTTGTCGGACGGGAGTCCTCGAAACAGCCGCCCTGATCGATGGCGATATCGACGAGTACTGTGCCCGACTTCATACGTGAAACCAGTTCGCTGGAAACCAACGTCGGTGCCTTGGCGCCTGGGACAAGGACGGCTCCGATAACCAAATCAGCATCGAGACATGCACTCTCGATCGCGTCGACATTGGAGGCAAGCGTCTGCAGCCCCCCGCGGTAGATCCGGTCGGCTACCGCCAGTGGCGCGGGCTCGCGGTCCAGCAGGGTGACTTGTGCGCCCATGCCGACCGCGATCTGAGCGGCATTCATGCCAGCGACGCCGGCGCCGATGACGACAACCTTCGCCGGTGGCACCCCGGGCACACCGCCGAGTAACACCCCCCGACCACCAGCCCGTTTCAGAAGAGCGGCAGCACCGACCTGAGTAGCCAGCCTGCCTGCCACCTCGGACATCGGCGCCAGCAGAGGCAGCGAGCGGTTGGGCAACTGCACCGTCTCATATGCGAGCCCGGTAACCCGGCGG
This sequence comes from Nocardia sp. 2TAF39, assembly GCF_052114905.1. Taxonomy (NCBI): domain Bacteria; kingdom Bacillati; phylum Actinomycetota; class Actinomycetes; order Mycobacteriales; family Nocardiaceae; genus Nocardia; species Nocardia sp. 2TAF39. The sequence goes on along the minus strand of NZ_JBFRFQ010000020.1, from coordinate 95,733 downwards.
GCCAGCAGTTCCTCGGTCAGGGTCCGGTCGGCGGCGAGATGCAGATAGGTGAACAGCACCTGTCCCTCGTGCATCCGGCCGTATTCCTCGGCAACGGGTTCCTTGACCTTGAGGACCATCTCGGCGTCGCCCCAGAGCATGTCGACGTCGGGCTGGAGGACAGCGCCCGCAGCGGCGTAATCCTCGTCCGTGATCGAGGAGCCACCCCCAGCTCCTCGCTGCACGACAACCTCGTGGCCGTGTAGTACCAGTTCGTGTACCCCAGCCGGGGTGATGGCCACGCGATACTCGTTGTTCTTGACCTCCTTCGGTATGCCGATCCGCATTGCCTCCGCACCCTTCTCTCGTGATCCGGACCGATCCAGCACCGACAGAAACCGCTCGCTCCTTGCGCACAGAGCACGACAGCGGCCCGACATCAGGATGGTGCACGTTGCTCACCTGTACAAGCAGATGGTGTACGGCGGCGTGCCACTCACCGGCCCAGGGTTGCCTCCGTACCCATGGGTGGAATGTGCAGCTGGTCAGCGCGGTCCGCGTAGCGGAAGACGCGGGCGAGGTGGTCGAGCGTCTCGCTGAAATGGGCCCAGCCCTCGCCGTGCACCGGGACGATCAGGGCGTCGCCGAGCAGTTCGGCGGCCAGCAGGGCGGTGCGGGCGTTCAGGGTGGCGTCGGCATCTCCGAACCGGCCGACATTGGCGGCGCCCACGTTGAGAACTGCGATGTCGATCCGGCCGATTCGCTCGACGATCCGCGCCACCACGTCGACGGAGGCGTTGTCGCCCGAGACGTATACCGTCGGCTCCCCGTCGGCTTGCAGGACAAAGCCGGTGACGATCCCGCTGAACGGCTCGCACCCTTCCGGACCGTGCAGCGCGGGCACGCCTGTCACGCGGACTCCGTCCACCGTCACGGTCTCCCAGTTCTCCAGTCCGCGCACCCCGTGGATCCGGGTCGCCGCGCCGGGCGTGGACAGCACGGTCGGCACTGTGGTCAGAAATGTGCGACCGGAATTGTCCAGGTTGTCGGCGTGTTCGTCGTGCGAGAGCAACACGATGTCCACCGGGCCGACCTGCTGCGGCGACACCGCGGGGCCGATGAGTTTGTGCAGCGTGACCGGGCCCGGGTAATCGCCCGGGCCGTCGAAGGTAGGGTCGGTCAGCCAGGTGCGGCCCGCGTAGCGGAACCGGAGGGTCGGTCCGCCGACGTGCAGAACTTCGAGGGTGGCTCGTTCTGTGCTCATTGTTCGCTCACTCATGCCGTCGATCCTGTCCTGGCCGCGGCAACGTCAACAGTGGCCCATGAGCCCACCACCGCTAAAATCGGGCCATGCATACCGTGGCCGTCGTCGCCTTCGACGGGATCAGCCCGTTCCACCTGTCCGTCCCGACCCTCGTCTTCGGCCGGGTGGGGGTCGGCGGTCCGGCACCATACCGGGTCGACATCTGCGCCGAACAACCCGGAAGGTTGCGCACCCCGGCCGGTTTCGATATCGACGTCCGGCATGGGCTCGAGACCCTTGCCCGCGCCGACACGGTCGTGATCCCGAGCTGGGAGCGTGACATGCCGCTGTCGGAGGATCTGCGGACCGCCCTGCACGATGCGCACGCGGGCGGCGCCAGGATCGTCGGCCTCTGCCTCGGCTCGTGGGCAGTGGCGGCCACCGGGCTGGCCGACGGGCGCGAAGTGACCACACACTGGGCCGCGGCCGCCCAACTGGCTCACGCCTACCCGGCGGTCCGGGTTCGCGCCGACACGCTGTGGTCGGACCTCGGAGACATCGTTACGTCCGCGGGCGTGGCCGCGGCCCTGGACTGCTGCCTGCACCTGGTACGGGGAGACCTCGGTAGCCGCGAGGCCACCGAACTCGCCAGAGCGATGGTCACCGCCCCGCACCGCAGCGGCTCACAGGCGCAGTACATTCCAGTGGCGGTGCCCGACGCCGCCGACGACGACCCGATCGAACGCGCGATGGTCTGGGCGCGAACACACCTCGGCGAGTCGATCGATCTGGACGGCTGGGCACGGGTCGCGCTCATGTCGCGGCGGACCTTCACCCGCCGCTTCCGCGACCGCACCGGAAGCAGTCCACAGCAGTGGCTGCTGCTGCAGCGCGCCGACCGCGCACGGCTGCTGCTCGAATCCACCGGCGACACCATCGAACGCATCGCCACCGAAGCCGGATTCGGGACGGCGGTGAGCCTGCGCCACCACTTCCACCGCATTCTCGGAACCAGCCCGGCCGCCCACCGCGCCAGCTTCCAGGGGTCACGGCTAGGTTCGTGACCATGCGGATTCAGGTGGGCGAGTATGCGCCGGAAATCGAGGAGAGCGCGTGGATCGCGCCGAACGCCACAGTGATCGGCCGCGTCCAGCTCGCGGACGAGGTGAGCGTGTGGTATGGCGCGGTGCTGCGGGGCGACCTGGAGGGAATCGAGGTCGGCGCCCGCAGCAATATCCAGGACGGCTGCGTGCTGCACGCCGACCCGGGCTTCCCGCTCACCGTCGGCACCGGAGTCTCGGTGGGACACAACGCAATCCTGCATGGGTGCACAATCGGCGACGACGTCCTGGTCGGCATGGGCGCCACGATCCTCAACGGCGCCGTCGTCGGAGCGGGCAGTCTGATCGCGGCGAACGCGCTGATCCCGGAAGGCGCGCAGATTCCACCCGGCTCCCTGGTGGCCGGCGTGCCCGGCAAGGTCCGCCGGGAACTGGGCGAGTCGGAGCAAGATCGCATTCGCCTGAATGCGACCGTCTACTTACACAACGCAGCCCGTCACCGCACGGCAAATGAGGTGTGAGACAGGACACATTTATCGAAGGCGTCGCCAGAAGCGCTGATAACATTCAGCCAGCGTGCCCGGTGACCCGGGGTCTCCTGCCGGAACGGTTGTCGTGCGGCTCGTAGCGCAGTGGTGAACCAACCCGGGTCGCTGGGTGAGCGTGCAGGCAGGAGGTATCACGGTGTCGTACGTGCAGTCGGGTGTACACCGGCCCCAGGGGCGGATCAGCGTGGCCGACATCGCGGCCCAACCTGGCGGAGTCGAGGCACTCCAGCGTAGGGTTCATGAATTACGTTCCACCGGCGTCGATTTCGCCGCCAACGCGATCGAGCAGGAAATGGCCGAGCTGAATTTGCCCCGCCAGTGACCAGAACGCCATGGTCGCCGCGTGTCGCGTTGCCGCGGTGACCGTAACAGGTCCAGCCGTGGTGTGCTGATCGAGCGCTCTCAGCGCGGCCCGCCTTCGCACCGGCCGTCAGCTACCGTCCAGGCGCGGACACGGCGGTCAAGACGATGATGGGCAGGCGAAATGTCCCGCGCGCAAGGGATTATCGTCGCGGCGAAGTCAAAACCGCCTGGTGCTCGGTTCCCGTCGGGCATGCCCGACCGCACCGCGGCATCCCGGTGGAATAATGAACGTCCCGTCCACACCGTCGCTGTGCCGCTCCGCGCGGCCCACCCGCCTGGCGTCCGCACCGAGACCACTGGAGATCCGATGCCTACCGTTCCGCCCATGCTGCAGCGCATCCTGGAGAAACCGGTCGCCGACGGCGAGAAGCTGCTGGAAAGCGCGCTCTCGGCGTTCCTGGACTTCGGCATCAAGCGGACCAGCATGGGCGAGATCGCGCGCCGGGCGGGCATCAGCCCGGCCACCCTGTACCGGCGCTTCGAGTCGAAGAACGACCTCGTCGAGGCGGTGAGCGTGCGGGAAGCGCAACGCTTCGTCGCCGCTATCGACGGGCAGGTGCAAGCCGTTTCCGGCAGCGATGATCAGCTTGTGGAGATCTTCGTCGCCTTTATCGGCGCCATCGCGGGCAACGAGTTGCTCCGCCGACTGCTGCGGACCGAGCCCGACCTGATCCTGCCTCGGCTGACCACCGACGCGGGAGCGATCCTCGCCGTCGGCCGCGGCTATCTGGCCGAGAAACTGGGCGAACTACGGGATGCCGGCGGCACGCACGATTTCGATGCCGACCTGGTCGCCGAGATCATGGCCCGACTGGCTCTCTCGCTCGCGCTCACGCCCGACGGCCTCATCCCGGTGACCGACCAGGATGCCGCGCGCGAGTTCGCCCGCCGCACCCTGCTGCCGATGGTCGGGGTCGGGGTCAGGGCCTAGGAAGTCCGAACGCCGCCGCCACGCGCTCGTCCAGCTCAGCATGGGCCGCGGCGTCGGGCGGACGGCCTTCGACCAACTCGCGGACCAGATCGACGACGCCCGCGGACCGGGCGGTGGCCGGGTCGGGTAGCGGAAGCCGCGACACGTACTGGGTGATCCAGCGCCGCCTGCCGGAGTACAGACGATTGCCGCAGACCGCGTCGTAGAACCGTAGCCCGAGTGCCGAATTTGCCACGCCCATCAGCAGATACGCCAGCCTTTCCGCGTCCGGGCCAGCGCAGGACAGGTCGGGTAGCGAGACCCAGTAGCAGTCGCCGTTGACCACCGCGCCCGAGCGATCCAGCGCGAAACGAGGACGGTCGCTGATGTCCGGGAAGACGAGCTTCGGCTCGCGCCACAGGTGCGGGCGCTGCGGAACCCAGATCTCGAACCACTCCCGCCCGCTCGCGGTGACATAGCGGCGAGCAGCGAGCGTCTCCTTGTTGGCCAGTAGATACGCCGCGGCGTCCGGGAAGTCGGCGAGATCGACGGGGACACGGTGTGAACGCGCCAGATCGTAGGGGTACAGCACGCGGATGTCGCGGTCGCGGGTGGCCAGCCATGGGCCGAGATCGTGGTGGGTGATCAGGGCGAGCAGGAGTTCGGGCTCGGGGGACGGGTCTGCTTCGGCCCAGCGATCGGAGATGAAAACGCGATCCGCGGTGGTCTTGATGCCGACTCGGATGCGCGCGACATCACCGAAGCTGCGCCAGGTGGCGGCGCCGACCTTCGCCAGCCAGATGTCGACCGCGTCGTGCGACATCCGCCACGCGGCCTCGGGTTCGCGCGCGCCACGTGGCGCGGTCTCCCGACGCGTTTGCCCTCGGCGAGCCCACGAACGATCCCTGGGCGAGCGCTCGGGAGACGCCGGAAGCCCAATCGGTCTGATGTCCGAAAGCCCACTCGCAGTGGATCTTTCGTCGTTGAGAGCCTGATTCGATGCGAAACGCGACGTGGACCTGTCCTGCGGATACCGCCCGGTCACCAACCTGCCCACCTCGACGGCGAAGGTGCGCCCGTTGTGCTGGACGAGCGAGCAATGATCCGCTGTCAGCGCATCGAAAAGATCCATTTCACCGGGTATTTCGCCGGAACTCACCTGGTACGTGGAAGCGTAACGGCAGCTGTCACGGCAGCTGCCGCGACGCGCGATGGTGATCGCGGGCAGCACAGCCGCCGCGAAGAGCTTCGTATCGCCCAGGTCGTACAGTTCGACCGGTGCCAGCTCGCTCAGCAGCAGCCGCCGGATGTTCGCACCGGCCTTGGTGGTCAGGAATCTGTTGGCGCACAACAGGCCGAGCATCCCCCCGGTAGGCAGCAGCCGTGGCAGCGTCGCGACGAACGGATGCGTCAGATCGATCCGTCCGCGCAACCCGAAACGCTTGCTCAGCAGCTGTGCCGTCGATCCGCCCAACTGCTGGGTCCGCACGTACGGGGGATTGGTGATCACCGCGTCGAACGAACCGTCCGCGAGCTCCGCCTCGACCGCCAGGAAGTCGGCCACCTGCCAGTCCACGACAATCCCAGCACCACCAGCACGTTCGCGTGCCACCGCGAGCGCATCGCCGTCGAGGTCGTAACCGGTCAGGACCGGCCGGGCGCCGGGAAGCCGCGCCGCGATCTCCGCGTGCACCGCGAACAGCAGCTCGCCGTCACCGCAGGCCGGATCGAGCACACGCAGGACCCCCGATACCGACGGCTCGGCGTGCCGCAGCAGCCTGCCCGCCAGGAACCGCGCCAGCGCGGGCGGCGTGTAATGCCTGCCGTGCCGCTTTCGGTCCCGCGCCTCGGAAGCCATACCCGGATTCTGCCTCGTCCAAGCGCTGCGATCGCGACAATGCGAGCAACCTGTTCCCTGACCGGCAACGGCTCGTCGCATCTGTCCGGATCAGCAGAGTGCACCGGTCACCGAAGACCAAGAGCGGGCGCGTGATCGAGCACGGCGCATCGGCCAGTTCTTCTCAGCGCACCCGGCGACGATTGGTCCCCGCCCCTGCGCCTGGGAAATCTCACGATCCCGCAGGCTGATCCCGGGTGTACGCCACCATCGGGTCCTCCTCCGGCGGCGGCGCCACTGCCTCGCCGTCGAGCACTGCGCGCATCCGCGCAATGTCCAGCTGGCCTTCCCATGCCGCGACCACGACGGTGGCGACACAGTTGCCGAGCAGATTCACCGTGACCCGCATCGAGTCCATGATGCGATCGGCGCCGAGCAGCAGCGCCACCGCCGCCACCGGGATGGAACCGTGTCCGATGGCGCTGATCGTGGCCGACAGCGCCAGGAACGACGAACCGGGCACGCCCGCCATCCCCTTCGAGGTCAGCATCAACACTCCGACCGCGGTGATCTGCTCCCCCAGGCTCAGGTCGACACCGAGCGCCTGCGCCAGGAACAGCACGCAGATAGACAGATACAGCGTCGCACCGTCCAGGTTGAACGAGTACCCGGTCGGGATCACCAGTCCGGTCGTCGCTCGGGAGCACCCCGCTTCGGTCAGCTTGATCATGATCCGCGGCAAAACCACTTCGGTGGAGGCGGTGCCGAGCGCCAGAAACAACTCGTCCTTGATGTACCGCACGAACTTCCACAGATTCACCCCGGCGAACATCCGCGCCACCACCGCGAGGACGAGCAGGAACAGCAGCGCCGCCCCGTAACAGCAGGCGATGAGCTTTCCGTAGCTGCCGAGCGAGGACAGCCCGTACTGGCCGACGATGTAGGCCATCGCGCCGAACGCGCCCAGCGGCGCCAACCGCATGATCCATCCGATGATGGTGAAGAAGATCCGCCCGATGTGGTCGACGGCCTCCAGAATCACCGGCGGGCCGTGCTCACCGAACTTGGCGAGGGCCAGCCCGAACAGCACCGCGAAGAACAGCACCTGCAGCAGCACGTTTTCCGCGAACGCGGAAACCACCGACGCCGGAATGATGTTCAGCAGAAACTCGACGGTATGCGGCAGCTCACCGCTGCCGGTCTTCTGCGCGATCTTGTCCGCACCGGTGGCCAGGGTCTGCGGGTCGATGTCGAACCCGGCGCCCGGCTTGACGAGGTTGCCGACCAGCAGCCCGAACAGCAGTGCGAAGGTGGTGATGACCTCGAAGTAGATCAGCGCCTTCACGCCGATCCGCCCCACTGATTTCATGTCGCCGACATGGGCGATGCCGAGCACCACCGTGCAGAAGATGATCGGCGCGATCACCATCTTGATCAGCTTGACGAATCCATCGGCCAGCGGTTTGAGATCAGCACCGAAATCCGGCCAGAGCGCCCCCAGCACGATGCCCGCCACGATGGCGACCAGCAACTGTACGAACAGCGATCGATACCACGGCGTCCGCGACACCACCTCATCGCCTACTTCCCCCGAGGATTCCATCATCACAGCCACGTGACGAACCCTACGAATCCCCTGTATCGCCCCGGTGTCCCCTGTGTTGCGCCTCCGCTACCTCATCGATATATCCCGGCTGCTTACGTCTCAACACACGCAACGGCATCTGGCGAAGAACCGAGCCGCGTGCAAAGTCCGGTAGAAAATGCACAAGTGGGCCCCGGTATTCCGGGGCCCACTGGGTGTGCGGTGGGTCAGAGCGGGATGTTCTTGTGGTTGCTCGCACGAGACGGCGCTGCCGCCAGGGCTGCGGCGATGACGCTGCGCGTCTTGGCCGGGTCGATGACCTCGTCCACGACGCCGATCGCGATGGCACGCTCGACGCCACCCGCGATGCGCTCGTGCTCGGCGGTCAGCCGCTCGTGCAGCGCTTCGCGCTCTTCCTCCGGCGCGGCCGCGAGGGCCTTCTTGTGCAGGATGCCGACCGCCGCCTTGGCGCCCATCACGGCCACCTCGGAGCCCGGCCACGCGTAGACCGCGGTCGCGCCCAGCGAGCGGGCGTTCATCGCGATGTAGGCGCCACCATAGATCTTGCGGGTGACCAGCGTGACCCGCGGAACGCGCGCCTCGGCAAACGCGTGCAGCAGCTTCGCACCACGGCGCACGACACCTTCCCACTCCTGGCCGACGCCGGGCAGATAGCCCGGTACGTCGGTGACGACGACCAGCGGAATACCGAAGGCGTCACACAGCCGCACGAAACGCGCGGCCTTCTCGGCGCTTTCGGAGTTCAGGCAACCACCGAGCCGGATCGGGTTGTTGGCCAGCACGCCGACGGTGCGACCGCCGAGGCGGCCGATGCCGGTCACGATACTGCGCGCGTAGCGGCCCTGCAGCTCCTCGAACGTCGACTCACCGTCGACGTTGTCGAGCAGTTCGTGGACGATCGGCTTCACGTCGTAGGCGCGCTTGGCCGACTCCGGCAGCATCGCCTTCAGGTCGATGTCGCCGTGCTCGGCCGCGGCCAGGTCGAACTCGCCCTGCTCGGCGAACATGGACACCAGCCGCCGCGCCCGGTGCAGCGCGTCGGCCTCGTCGTCGGCGACGATGTGGGTGACGCCGGACTTCTTGCCGTGCGTCTCCGGGCCGCCGAGGGTGGCCATGTCGACCTGCTCGCCGGTCACGCTGCGCACCACGTCCGGACCGGTCACGAAGATGCGGCCTTCCGGCGCCATGATCACGATGTCGGTCAGCGCGGGACCGTAGGCGGCGCCACCGGCGGCGAATCCGAGCACCACGGAGATCTGCGGGACCAGGCCGGACGCGCGGACCATGGCCTCGAAGACCAGGCCTACCGCGTGCAGGGCCTCGACACCCTCGGCAAGACGAGCGCCACCGGAGTGCCACAGCCCGACCACCGGGATACCGGAGTCGATGGCGGTGTCGATGGCGTCGACGATGTGCTTGCAGCCCGCCACGCCCATCGCGCCGCCCATGACGGTGGCGTCGGAGCAGTAGGCCACGGTGCGGACACCGTCCACCTCGCCGATGGCGGCGAGCACGCCGGACTTGTCACGCGGGTGCAGCGGAAGAATGGTGCCGGGATCGAAGAAGCGCTGGAGTCGACCCAGCGGATCGCGCGGATCGGTTGTTGCCTCGTGGGGCAACACGGGAGCGATGATTGTCATCGCGTTTTCTCCTCACCTCGAAGAGCTCGCCGCTACTGCGGCTGCGTATGTCGAATCACGGCGGGGTCGTGCCAATCCAGTTGGCCGACCCCGCCGTGATCCTTGTGCAGTCGATCGCGCGGCTATGCCCGACCGAAGGCGAGCGCCACATTGTGCCCACCGAATCCGAACGAGTTGTTGATCGCGTACTCGATCTCCTGGCGCCGGGCCTCGCCCTTCACTACATCGAGGTCGATTTCGGGGTCCTGGCTTTCCAGGTTCAGCGTCGGCGGGACAATGCCGTCCCGGATGCTGAGCACGGTCAGTACCGACTCGAGAGCGCCGACGGCGCCGATCGAGTGGCCCAGGGCCGACTTGGGCGCGTAGACCGAGGCGTGGCCGCCGACGGCCTTGTTGATCGCGTTCGCCTCGGCGGTGTCGCCGATCGGCGTCGCGGTCGCGTGCGCGTTGATGTGGGTGATGTCCTTCTTCGTCAGTCCAGCGGTCTGCATCGCCCTGGTCATCGCCCGCGCCGCGCCGTCCCCCGTGGGGTCCGGTGCGACCAGGTGGAAGCCGTCGGAGGTGATGCCCGCGCCGAGCAGACGCGCGTGAATCGTGGCACCGCGTGCCTTGGCGTGCTCCTCGGTCTCGATGACCATGAGGGCACCGGCCTCACCGAAGACGAAGCCGTCGCGATCCTTGTCGAACGGGCGCGAGGCACCCTTCGGGTCGTCGTTGCGGGTGCTCATGGCACGCATCATGGTGAACGCCGCGATCGGCACCGCGTCGATGAAGCCCTCGACGCCCCCTGTGACGACGATGTCCGCGTCACCCATGACGATCATCCGCCACGCATTGGCGATCGCCTCGGAGCCGGACGAGCATGCCGAGACCGGAGTGACCACTCCTGCCCTGGCCTTCAGTTCGAGACCGACAACGGCCGAGGGGCCGTTCGGCATGACCATCTGCACAGCCAACGGCGAAATCTTGCGATAGCCACCGTTCTTCAGCTTGTCGACCGAGTCGATGAGAGCGTCGCCGCCACCCAACCCGGTGCCGATGGCAACACCCAGCCGCTCCGAATCGACTTCCGGGCTGCCCGCGTTCCGCCACACCTCGCGACCGAGCACGGTCGCGAGCTGCTCGACGTACGCCATGCGCCGGCACTCGACACGAGTCAGCAGGGTGTCCGGCCGGACCTTCAGGTGGCCGCCGATGCGGACCGGAAGGTCGTATTCCTCGATGAAGGAATCCTCGAGAACGTCGATGCCGCTCTCGCCGTTGAGGAGTCCCTTCCACGTCGCATCGACGTCACCCGCGATCGACGTGGTCGCCGCCAGGCTAGTTACGACGACGTTGGGGAAGTTCCCGTTCAAGGTGGAAGGAGTGGTCACAGTTTCGGCCCTACTCGGCGTTGTCGAACTTGGCCTTGAGCTCAGCGGCCGCCTCGGAGTTCTCGGCCTCGAGCTTCTGGATGTAGGCGACCGCGTCGCCGACCGTCTTCAGGCTGGCCAGATCCTCGTCGGGGATCTTCACCCCGTATTTGTCCTCGGTCTGAACCGCAATCTCGACCATGGACAGCGAGTCGATGTCCAGGTCATCGACGAAGGACTTCTCGATCGTCACCTCGGACGGCTCGATACCCGTCACCTCCTCGATGATCTTGCCGAGCTCCTCGACGATTTGTTCCTGGGTCAGAGCGGCCACTTCGTGGCTCCCTTCTTGTTACTTTGCAGGGTTTACTTGGTTTTTCGGATCGAGTCGGGCGATAGTTACCACTCGCTCGGTCACGACCTTGCATATGGATGCACGGTCGCGGAGGAAAGCTAGCCGGATGTGGTCAGCTCAGCCAACGCGGGGAGGTCTTGCGGGGTCTTCAAAGCAAGCGTCGGCGTGCCCTTCAGCTCCCGTTTCGCGATACCGACAAGGGCTCCCGCCGGCGGGAGCTCCGCCACCGCCGACACCCCGGCCTGCCGCACGGTCTCCATGCACAGATCCCATCGGACGGGCCGGGTGACCTGCGCGGCAAGCTTGTCTATCGCATCCTGTCCGGACGCGACCGGCTCGCCGTCGAAGTTCGAGAGCAGGGTCCTGGTCGGCTCGTTCGGCGTGATCTTCGTTATGGCTTCGGTCACAGCGTCCTGCGCCGGGGCCATAAAGGCGGTGTGGAATGCTCCCGCGACAGGCAGCGCGCGAACCCTGGCCTTTTCCGGTGGGTTCGCGGCGAGCTCCGCGAGGGCATCCAGCCGACCCGCGGCCACGATCTGGCCCACCGCGTTGCGGTTGGCCGGGACGAGGTCGAGGTCGAGGAGCCGTTCGAGCACGGCGGCCTCGTCGCCGCCGAGCACCGCGGACATGCCGGTCGGCTCCAGCGCGCACGCCTTGGCCATCTCCGCTCCGCGGATAGCGGCCAACTTGACCGCGTCGTCGGCAGAGATGACGCCGGCGACAGCGGCGGCGGCGAGCTCACCGACCGAGTGTCCGGCGATGATGGTAGCGGCCGGCACCGAATCCTGCGCAATTTCGGAGAACGCGAGAAGCGCGGCGGCGACAACCAACGGCTGGGTGATGGCGGTGTCGGTGATCTCCTCGGCTGTCGCGGTGGTGCCGAGACGGACGAGGTCGAGGCCGGAGGCCTTGGACCACAGCGTCAGGCGTTCATTCGCGCCTGGAAGGTCGAGCCATGGCGCGAGCATGCCGGGTGTCTGGGAGCCCTGTCCTGGGGCGAACAACGCGATCACGTCTCTAAGAAAACACTGTGAGGCGGGCCGCACGAGATGTCGACGCCACTCAAGGTTTCGAGCAGGTTTTGTGGGGGTCCCACAAATGTCCACGTGGCCAAGTCCTGATCGAGGATTCCGCGGGCGCGTTACAAGCCCTCGGGGCCCAGTGCGGCATGAGTGACCTCTGGGGTCGATGTTGACGATTCGTTACGAGTTCGTGTCAAACGACCTACTGTGGCGGCAATCTGCAGCACATACGCATCCCGCGCATTCATCGGATCACGGCCCGTGATCTCGGCGATGCGCTTGAGGCGATACCGAACCGTATTTGGATGGACGTACAGCTGACGCGCACACGTCTCGACCGCTCCACCGCAATCCAGATAGGCATCGAGAGTGTCCGCCAGCGACGACCCTGCCGCGGCCAACGGTAGGACAAGGTACTCGTTCAACGCGTCGATCGCAGCCCGATCGCCCAACAAAGCGCGTTCGGGCAATAATTCCGTCGCGTGCACCGGCCGCGGCGCCCCGCGCCAGCCCACGACGGCCTCCATTCCGGCCAGCGCTTCCAGCGCGCTGGCGTGCGCCGCGCCCAACGTGCGGGTGGTCGGGCCGATCACCACGGGACCGTCGGAGAACACCTCGGCGAGCAGGTCGGCCAGGAACGGGGAGACATAGGAGGAATCGCCCAGATGCCCGGAGACGACCATCACCAACCGGGTGCCCTGGACCACGGCCAGCGCGGCGCGGCCGTGCCGCGCCGCGATGGAGTGCACCGCTCCCACCGACGAGACGCCCTGCTCGCCAGGCGGGGTGCCCACCAGCACTGTTGCCGGCGCGGTGGCGTCCCAATTCAACGTCGCGGCTCGGGACAACATGTCCGGGCCGGTGTCCCCGCGCACCACGGCGTCGACGACGAGCGCCTCCAGCCGGGTGTCCCACGCGCCGCGCGACTCCGCGGCGCTCGCGTACACCGAGGCGGCGGCGAACCCGAGTTCACGCCCGTAGCGCAGCACCGCCTCGGTGAGTGCGACCAGCTGCCGGTCGTTGCGCGCGAGGGCGGGCAGCCACTGTTCGAAGAACTCCATGGCGACGCGAACCATGTCCACGGTTTGGCGCAGGGTGAGCCGCCGTGCCAGGTCCTGCGGGATCACCTGGAAGGCATCGAGGCTGAACCGGATGTCGCTGTCCGGGTCCTGTAGCCATTCCAGGAAGTTCACCACCGCGGTCTGCACCAGCATCTGCACACCGGCCCGCTGGGCGGCATCCAGATCGGTGAAGAACGGCAACCGATCCTGCATCGACCCCACCGCCTCGGTGGAGAGGCGGCCGGAGAACTGCTTGACGCGTTTGAGCAGCGTGTCCGGAAGGGGGTCGCGGGTCTGCCGGTTCGGGGAGAGCGCACCGGTCGGCAGATACACCTCGTGCTCGGAAGAGCCTTCGGAGATCCGCCGCGGCCGCGGCGGTTTACGGTCCACCATCCAATATTCCGCTACGCGAGTTCTTCTTCGGCGCTTGCCGCGGGCTTCGGCGCGGCGTCCACATCATCGATCCGGTACTTCGCCGCGGCCTCGACGGCCTTGGCGGGGTCGATCTTGCCCGTCCGTCCGAGACCCGCCAGCGCGGCGACCACGATGGACTGTGCGTCGACGTTGAACACCCGTCGCGCGGCGGGGCGAGTGTCGGAGAAACCGAAACCGTCCGTGCCGAGCGTGGTGAAGTCGCCGGGCACCCACTTGCGGACTTGATCGGGCACGGCACGCATCCAGTCGGTCGCGGCGACGTACGGGCCCTCGACCCGCGACAGCGCCTCGGTGACGTATGGGACGCCCGGATCGGTGCCTGGGTTGCGCAGCGCGGCGATTTCCTTGTCCAGCGCCTCCTTGCGCAACTCGCCCCACGAAGTCACCGACCAGACGTCCGCCTGCACACCCCATTCCTCGGCGAGCAGCGCCTGCGCGCGCAGGCCGTCCGGCACGGTGACTCCGGAGACCAGGATCTGAGCGCGCACCGCGCCCTCTCCCCCGCGCTTGTACAGGTAGATGCCCTCGAGTAGACCGGGAATGTCCAGGCCTTCCGGCTCGGCGGGCTGCTGGTACGGCTCGTTGTAGAGGGTGATGTAGTAGAAGATGTCCTCGCCGCCGAACTCGCCCGCGCTGCCGTGCGGATGGGTGCCGGGCAGCGCCACCGCACCCTGCGGCGGCGTGCCGCCGCCGTACATCCGGCGTAGGCCGTCGCGCACGATGTGTGCGATCTCGAACGCGAACGCCGGGTCGTAGGTCACCACGGCCGGGTTGGTCGAGGCGAGCAGCAGCGAGTGTCCGTCGTTGTGCTGCAGGCCCTCACCGGTCAGCGTGGTTCGCCCCGCGGTTGCTCCGAGCACGAACCCACGGGCAAGCTGGTCCGCGGCCGCCCACAGTCCGTCGCCCGTGCGCTGGAAGCCGAACATCGAGTAGAAGATGTACAGCGGGATCATCGGCTCGCCGTGCGTGGCGTACGAGGTGCCCGCCGCGGTGAACGACGCGGTCGATCCCGCTTCGTTGATGCCTTCGTGCAGGATCTGCCCGACGGCGCTCTCTTTGTAGGCAAGCATCAATTCGGCGTCGACGGACGTGTACAACTGCCCGTTGCGGTTGTAGATCTTCAACGAAGGGAACCACGAGTCCATACCGAAGGTACGTGCCTCGTCGGGGATGATCGGGACGATCCGCTTGCCGATCTCCTTGTCCCGCAGCAGCTCCTTCATCAGCCGCACCAGCGCCATCGTGGTCGCCACGTTCTGCTTGCCCGAGCCCTTGCGCACCGACCGGTACGCCTCGTCGCCCGGAAGTTGCAGCGGCTTTGCCGCAGTCCGCCGCTCAGGCAGGAACCCGCCCAGTGCGGTACGCCGGTCGAGCATGTACTGGACCTCACGCGCCGCCATGCCCGGGTGGTAGTACGGGGGCAGGTACGGATCCTTCTCCAGCTCGGCATCGCTGATCGGAATCCGCTGCAGGTCACGGAAGTCCTTGAGGTCCTGCAGGGTGAGCTTCTTCATCTGGTGCGTGGCGTTGCGGCCCTCGAAGTGCTTGCCGAGGGTGTAGCCCTTGATGGTCTTGGCGAGGATCACCGTCGGCTGGCCCTTGTGCGCCATGGCGGCCGCGTAGGCGGCGTACACCTTGCGGTAGTCGTGGCCGCCGCGCTTGAGGTTCCAGATCTCCTGGTCCGTCAGATCGTGCACGAGCGCCTTGGTGCGTGGGTCGCGGCCGAAGAAGTGATCGCGAACGTAGGCGCCGTCGTTGGCCTTGTAGGTCTGGTAATCGCCGTCGGGGGTGCTGTTCATCAGGTTCACCAGCGCGCCGTCGCGGTCGGCGCCGAGCAGCGCGTCCCACTCTCGACCCCAGATCACCTTGATGACGTTCCAGCCCGCGCCTCGGAAGAACGACTCGAGCTCCTGGATGATCTTGCCGTTGCCGCGCACCGGACCGTCGAGGCGCTGCAGATTGCAGTTGACCACGAAGGTGAGGTTGTCCAGGCCCTCCATGGCCGCCACGTGCGCGAGACCGCGCGACTCCGGCTCGTCCATCTCGCCGTCGCCGAGGAATGCCCAGACGTGCTGGTCGGAGGTGTCCTTGATGCCGCGATCGTGCAGGTAGTGGTTGAACCGCGCCTGGTAGATGGCGTTCATCGGGCCGAGGCCCATCGACACCGTCGGGAACTCCCAGAAGTTGCTCAGCAACCGCGGATGCGGGTAGGACGGCAGCCCGTGGCCAGGGCCGCCGTGGCTGTACTCCTGCCGGAACCCGTCGAGCTGATCGGCCGAAAGCCTGCCCTCCAGGAACGCGCGGGCGTAGATGCCCGGGGAGGCGTGACCCTGGATGAAGATCGAATCGCCGCCGCCCGGGTGATCCTTGCCGCGGAAGAAGTGGTTGAAGCCGACCTCGTAGAGCGCCGCCGAGGACGCGTAGGTCGAGATGTGCCCGCCGACACCGATACCGGGGCGCTGGGCGCGATGCACCATGATCGCGGCGTTCCAGCGGATCCAGGCGCGGAAGCGCCGCTCCACCTCTTCGTCGCCGGGGAACCACGGCTCGTTCTCGGTGGGGATGGTGTTGACGTAGTCGGTGGAGGTGAGAGACGGAATGGCGACACGACGTTCACCGGCCCGCTCCAACAGGCGGAGCATGAGGTAACGCGCACGACCAGGGCCTTCTCGATCGAGCATCTCATCGAACGACTCGAGCCATTCGCTGGTTTCCTCCGGGTCGATGTCCGGTAGGTAGGACGCCACCCCTTCGCGGATCACCCGCACCCGTCCGCCGGCCTGCGGAAGGTGCGATCCGTTCGGATCGCCACTCGCGGCGGTGGCGGAGTTGGTGCCAGCGGATTTCGCTGGAGCGGAAGAGTGGATCAGGTCGGTCAAATCTGCTCCTCGTACAGGGGTGGACATGCTGATGGCGTCGGTATCCCCGGGCGGACACGCGTGGTCGGCGGACCGCCCGTTCACGTCAGGTTCGGGCGCACCACCCATCCTTCCCGATGGCGCGTCCCAGGTCATCATGTCAGCCGGAAATCCAGTACCGTTCGACAGGCAAGGTGTCGAGCCGTGGGAGCCGTGAGGAGCGGGGAGGACGATGAAGCTGCTGGACCCACGTGGGTTCGGAATGGTGTGCGCGACCGGCGCGGTCGCGATCGGGTTGGTCGTCGCGGGATGTGCGAATCGGGTCGAGGGTACGCCGAGTCCGAACCCGAGCGACCTGGCGGCGTACAAAACCGAGGCGGCGTCCTCGTCGGCGGCGGCGACGTCCTCGCGGCGGGCGGCAGCGCAGGCCAAGGCGATCTCCGACAACTGCGGCCCGTTCCCCACCACTACCGGTGCCGGCGTCTCGAAGTACAACGAATTCGTCGATGCGCATGATTCGAACGCGCCCGACTACGGCGCCAAGCGGGATGCGGCCGTGTCCACCCTGGAGGACGCCGCGAACACGGTGGAGCGCGGCGTGAGCGCCGCCAAGGACACGCTGCCGCCGGATCTGGCCGCGAAATTCACCGAATACGTGAACGCGGCGCGCGCGCTGGCCGACGAGACGCGCAAGATGACCTACACCGCCCCGGTCAGCGCGCTCAACGACGCGAGCAGGCGGGTGAACGACGCGCGCAACGTCGTCCGCGACTCCTGTCCCAAACGCTGAAACGGCGGGTGACACATCGGTACAACGCGACATTCGGTGCCTATTTCGCCGGATCAGCTTGCGCTGAAGCCCATAACCATGTTCGCTTGCAACTAACTACTGTCGGGAGTTGAGGAGGACACCACCGTGGTCGCCGCGGCGGACGCGCAGAACTACGCTCAGAAGCTTGGCATCACACACGGCTTGGTTGTCCAGGAATTGGGTTGGGACGAGGACGTCGACGACGACCTGAGGGCCGACGTCGAGGACTCGATCGGCGGCGAACTCGTCGACGAGGATTCCGACGAGGTCGTCGACGTTGTGCTGCTGTGGTGGCGCGACGGGGACGGTGATCTGGTGGACGCGTTGATGGACGCGATCAGCCCGCTCGCCGACGACGGTTTCGTCTGGGTACTCACACCCAAAACTGGGCAGCCGGGCCATGTGGAGCCGAGCGAAATAGCAGAATCCGCACCTACCGCCGGTCTGACCCAGACCTCGGCGATCAACCTCGGCACCTGGACGGGTAGTCGTCTGGTGCAGCCCAAGGCGCCCTCGAAGCAGCGCTGACCCACTTCGCTATGGTTTCACCGGGCGGTCTCGCACGGCCGCCCGGTGAAAACCCGACACGATGGAGGACTTGCGATGCCACTCGAGGTCGGCACTGTTGCCCCGGATTTCACGCTGAGGGACCAGAACAACCAGAACGTCACCCTGTCGGATTTCCGCGGCAAGAAGAACGTGCTCATCGTGTTCTACCCGCTCGCGTTCACCGGAATCTGCCAGGGTGAGTTGTGCAAGGTACGCGACGAGCTGCCGAAGTTCCAGAACGACGACGCGGAAATCCTCGCGATCTCGGTCGGCCCGCCGCCCACGCACAAGATCTGGGCCGCCGAACAGGGCTACACCTTCCCGCTGCTGTCGGACTTCTGGCCACACGGCGCGGTGGCTCACGCCTACGGCGTCTTCAACGAGAAATCCGGCTATCCCAACCGCGGCACGTTCGTCGTCGACCGCGAGGGCTGCATCCGTTTCGCCGAGATGAACGGCCCCGGCGAGCCCCGTGACCAGGCGGCTTGGGAGAAAGCACTCGCCGCGCTAGATTCATAGACCGTCGGCAACGATCCGGGCGTATAGCTCAGCGGTAGAGCACTGGTTTTACACACCAGCGGTCGGGGGTTCGATCCCCTCTGCGCCCACCGATGAAGATGCAGGTAGAGGCAGCTTCGGCCCTCGATGTCCGTTGCTCCACGGACATCCCATGAAACAAAACGTGGGGCAGGTCGATGCAAGTGCAGCCTTTCCGCTTCGCGTTGCGGCCAAGAAGACCACCGACCCCGTCAGGTGTGCTATCTCGTGAAGTTGGTGTCACGGCACATAGGGTCCAGTGACGCGAAAAGTCGCGCTAAGGGTCGGTTGGCCGTGTTCTCGGCGGGGTACGCACGACACCGCCCGCGGAGCAGGCGTCACTACGCTCCCTCATCTCACCCCGTCCGGTCCGGGGGATGCACGACCATCACCGGGCATTCGGCCCGGTGGACCAGCATGCTGCCGGTGGGCCCGAGCAGCATGCCCGCTAGGACGCCGCGGCCGCGGCTGCCGACGACCAGCAGCCGCGCCGCACGCGACCACTCGAGCAACCGTTCGCGCGGTATGCCGCGGGAAACCTCGCGTCGCACTACGACCTCGGGAAACCGCTCCCACCGACCAGCCAGTCGCTCGGCGAGGACGGTCTGCTCGACGGCAGCGATATCGAAGGAGCCCTCCACACTCTCCAGCAGCCGGGTGAACCGTCCCGCGGGGGGATCGGACCAGGCATACACGGCCACCAGGTCCGTTTTCCGCAACGCGGCCTCCCGAAAGGCGGCCTCGACAGCGGCATCGCTCACCGGGTGCCGTCAACCCTGACGACCACCGGCCCGGAGGGCTGCTGCCCGGAATCTGCTCGTACCACCACCACCGAACCATCCGCGCGGGCGGTAACCGCATGCATTGTCGAGCCGAGCCGTCCCAAGCCTGTCCGATCGACCGGACCGCCAACCACAATGAGGTGCGCGGACGCGGAACGCGCCACTAGCAGATCGCTTGGTTTCGCCGCGCTCACCTCGGTGTCGATCGGCACCCCCGGGGCGGTACGCGCGGCGCGCGGCCAGTTCCGCCGCAGACGTGACGATCTCCGCGCCGATCCGGTGCACGACGTCCACACTCCCGAAGCCGACCAACCCGGCAGCGGAACCGGCGAGATCCATTCCGTGCGTGACCACCAACCCACGCCCTCGTCCCGCGGCCGTCGCGGCGGCCCAGATCACGGCTGCGTCGGCGGCGGGCGTGTCGTCGACACCGACGACGACCGGCGCAGAGGCGCGCGGGACACGATGTGCGCGATGCGGTGCGTCGACCGGCCCTCCGTCCCGCTCTACGGCGACCCTTCCGATTTACCTCGGCTGGCCTCCCTATCCGGGTAGCCGAAACTTCCAGTACGGAGTTGGTAGCTGATCGATCACCTCGGGCACCTGACTGCAGCCGCAGGCCCAGCAAGTCGCCTGGACCATTGTGCTCATGGCTCCATGAGCGAGCGGTATGTCGCCGGGGAGATCCTGCGTGTCAGCGCTCTCGCTCCAGCTGGGCGAGCCGGGTGAGGGCGGGCAGCGCGGCGGAGAGTGCCCGACGGTGGGCGGGGCTCAACTCGGAGACCATCGGAACCAGGTGCCGGACCCGGTCGTCGTGGCGGTTTTGCCGCACCTGCCGGCCCGCGTCGGTGAGGTGCACGATCACGGCCCGTCCGTCGCCAGGGTCACGGCGGCGCAGCACCAGCCCGTCGCGCTCCAAGCGCGTGATGAGTTGAGTGATGCCCGGCTGGGTCAGCTGCTCGGTCTCGGTCAGATCGGTCAGCCGCGCCGGTCCCCGGTGAGCCAGGGTGTCGAGCACCGACAGTGTGGTGAACGGCAGCTTCTCCCGCACCGGGATGCGGATGTAGACGCGGTTGAAGTCCTCGATTACCGCGGCGAAGGCGTCCACGTCGAAATCGTCGATGTCGTCCACACAAGTAACTCTATACGGAACTTATAAAAATTGCTTAAATAAGCTATTTATGTAAAATAGGACGCCCGAACGGCGCAGGAGGCCAGATGAGCGACAGAACCCACGATGCCCGACCGTCCCCCTTGACGCCGACGAAGATTCACGTCCCCGACAGCGTGCTCACCGATCTGCGGCAGCGCCTGGATCTGACCCGCCTGCCCGACGATGTCGGCAATGAAGACTGGTATTACGGCGTACCTCGCGGCTACCTCCAGGAGCTCGTGGACTACTGGCGCAGCGGATACGACTGGCGCGCAGCCGAAGCCGAGATCAACACCTACCAGCATTTCAAGGTCGAAATCGACCGTGTACCAGTGCATTTCATGCGCAGGCCCGGCGTCGGGCCGGATCCGACGCCGCTGATTCTGACACATGGCTGGCCCTGGACGTTCTGGCATTGGTCCAAGGTCGCCGACTTGCTGGCGGATCCGGGGGCGCACGGCGGTGATCCGGCCGAGGCGTTCGACGTGATCGTGCCCTCGTTTCCCGGCTTCGGGTTCTCCAGCCCGCTGGCGAACCGCCCGGATGTGAACTTCTGGAAGGTCGCCGACCTCTGGCACACGCTCATGACCGACGTTCTGGGCTACGAGAAATACGGTGCCGCCGGCTGCGACGTGGGCGCGCTGGTCACCGCGCAGCTCGGCCACAAGTACGCCGACGAGTTGTATGCCATCCACATCGGATCCGGACTGAAACTCACGCTGTTCAATGGCGATCGTGCCTGGGACTTCAGCGGCGGACTTCCGATTCCCGACGGCCTGCCCGCGGAGGTACGCGCACGAATCGTGGAGCTGGACAAGCGTTTCGCCGTCCACCTGGCCGCACACCTCCTCGCCCCCAGCACCCTCGCCCACGCCCTGTCCGATTCCCCGGCGGGCATGCTGGCATGGATCCTGGAACGTTGGTTCAAATGGAGCG
The DNA here is from genome assembly GCF_052114905.1 of Nocardia sp. 2TAF39. NCBI lineage: Bacteria > Bacillati > Actinomycetota > Actinomycetes > Mycobacteriales > Nocardiaceae > Nocardia > Nocardia sp. 2TAF39. The sequence continues at coordinate 74,695 of NZ_JBFRFQ010000020.1, read as the reverse complement.
ACAACGGCGGCGACATCGAAACCGTGTTCAGCAGAGACGATCTCCTCACGCACGCCACGATCTACTGGGCCACCAACACCATCGGCACCTCGATACGCCTTTACGCCAACCACAACCGCTACCCCTGGACGGCTTCCCACGACCGTCTCCCGATAGTGCAGGCCCCCACCGGCATCACCTTCGTGGGCTACGAGAACCCACCCGGCATCAGCACCGCCCAACGCATCGAACACTTCCGCGCCAGCGACCGCGCCCAGTGGTACAACCACGTCAACCTCACCGTCCACGACCACGGCGGCCACTTCATTCCCTGGGAAATCCCCGACCACTGGACCGACGACCTGCGCCGCACCTTCCGGGGACGGCGCTGACACGCAACAAACTCAGCACCAGGCAAATACCCGCTCATGCCGCCGCGGACGCGGTTCGTGATGCGGGGACACCTCACCCGTAATCCGATCCTCGACAGACGGACACGACCGAGATACCCGCCAGGCCGCGCCGCAACCACCCGTGATCTCACCGCTGTGCACCCTTCAGATGCGATGCCGGAGATGGCACAGCTTCTGCGACACTCACAGTCAACCTGTGCACCGCGGGCTGGAGCGAATTCCACACAGCTTCGTGAGCTGATCTTCAGGCGCCGCGACGATCGGGTCCATAAAAGAACCCGGAAATTCATGCGCTGTCGATGTCGAGAACGCTCGGGCGGCTCCGTCCCAGGGGTACGAGCAGCCGAACGGGCCTCGACGACGCCGACGAAGAAGCGACCACCATGCAACCGAACGAGATCACCGCGATCCTGAACCTTCCGATCAGCCAGGAGCTCCTGGCTCGCGACCTGCTCCGCATGGCCTACGTCGCCAAGGACGGCACACCCCCGCACCGTCCCGATCGCATTCACCTGAAACGGCTCGGAGCTCGTCGTCTGCACCACGAAGAACGCCCCGAAGCTGCCCGCCCTGCGGCGCAACCCCGAGGTCGCGCTGACGATCGACACCGAGGTGCACCCGCCGATCTATCCGCCCTCATCGCGACCACTCGCCGGCCGCCGCTGCCGAGCATCGTCGTCTCCTCGTACGTGATCGACCTTGCCGAGCAATGGCTACGTTGCTGGGTCGAATCAACCACTGCTGGCATCGAGCCATTGTTCATACAGGCCCTCGACGTCCTGCACGCGACCGGCGGCACCCGACCGGCGCAGCCCGCCCCTTCTTGCTCATGACGATCGCCGCCGACGACTACACCACCTTGCTCGACCGCCCGGAATGCTGGCTATGTGTATGGCACATCCCGTCCCCCAGCACCGTCTTGCCCGCTCTCGTCCATCTGACCAACCCGTCTGGAACACCCGTGGCAGCAATCATGGTGCTGCAACACCAACAGCTGCAGAACCGGCGCTCCGACACGGTGATGATCCGATGCCTTGCCGACCCGTGCGCGCAGGCCGGACCTGGGCCGCATCTAGTCAGTACTGGAATTTTTGCCGATCTCGTCCCGGTACCCAAGGGTTGAAGTCTTCTTGTCCGGACTAGTGTTCGGCATTGCGATCATTGCGGCGCCAACTGCCCTCGGTGAGCCTTTCCGGCTTGTCGACGACCTGTTTCTCGGGATCGCTGGCCCTTCGACCGTCAGCGAGTTCGGGTTGTAGAGCGTGAGGCCCACCGAAGAAGTACCAGCTGGACAAGGGTTTTCTACGCCCGACCTTCTGCTCCATGCGCATTACGTGGAGCAAACGTGGAGCACGTGACCATTCCAGCCAAGCCGCCTGCCACCAGCACGGGGCCGCACCATCGACCGCTGCCACCCCAGATTCCCGAGCACTCACACATCCGCTCGCACGCACAGCGAAGCGATGAGTCATGCACCGCTCCAGGTTCGGGATGTTGCGACGACCGCTAGAACCCGAGTACGCGGAACAAGGGTTCAGCCGACCGAGAGTTTCACCACCGGATTGGAGCCCAGGTCGGTGACGTATACGTTGCCCGCAGTGTCGACCGCCACACCCTGGGGATTCTTCAGGCCGGTGAACGGCAGCGGAGTCGGTGTCGACGCGCCCGCCGCCAACCTCACCACCCATTTGCTGCCCCAGTCGACGACGTACAAGTCTCCCGCCGGGTCGACCGCCATACCCTGGGGATCTTTGAGCCCAGTGACCGGCAACGTGGTCGGCGCCGACGCGCCCGCCGCCAACCTCAGCACCCGCTCGGTACTCAATTCGGTGACGTATACGTTGCCCGCAGCGTCGACCGCCACACCCTGGGGATCTTGGAGCCCCGTGAACGGCAGCGTCGTCGGCGCCGACGCGCCCGCCGCCAACCTCAGCACACGATCATTACCCCGGTCGCCGACGTACACGTCTCCCGCCGTGTCGACGGCCACACCCTGGGGATCTTTGAGCCCGGTGAACGGCAGCGGGGTCGCCGTCGACGCGCCCGCCGCCAATTTCACCACCCGATCGTTACTCGTGTCGGTGACGTATACGTTGCCCGCCGGGTCGGCCGCCACACCCTGGGGGTTATTCAGGCCAGTGAACGGCAGCGGGGTCGGCGTCGACGCGCCCGCCGCCAATTCCATCACCCGATCGTTACCCATGTCGGTGACGTATACGTTGCCCGCCGGGTCGACCGCCACATCGGTGAGCAGGCCGACGTCGGTGAACGGCAGCGGAATCTGTGACGAGTAGCCCGAGCCGATAGGTGTGGCCGAGTTGCCACCGCCGCCTGATTCCCGTTGGACACCGATGAAGACAGCTACGGCGGCCGCCACCGTAACCGCGACCGCGGCGGCGAGCAGCCCGGCGGTCTTGGGCGACAATCTGATTCGCCGCACATGGCGCGCAGCCACGCCCCCGGTGGTGCCGACCGCGGAATCGTCTACCACGGCGCAGGCCGCCGCGGCCAGCTCACGCACGGTCTGGTAACGCTTGTCGGGGTCTTTGGCCATTCCCTTGGCGATGACCGCATCGAACGCAGACGGTACATCAGGTGTAGTGGCGCTGGGACGCGGCGGCGGGGTGTGCAGGTGATGGGAGATCACACCCTGCACCCCCGCTGCGCTCGCAAACGGCGGCCGGCCGGTCAGGCACTCATACAGCACGCACGTCAACGCGTATACGTCCACCCGGGCATCGGCCTTGATCTCCGAGCCGATCTCCTCCGGCGCCATGTAGGCGATGGTGCCGATGGTCTCGCCGATCGTGGTCAGCGTACGGTCGTCGGCGGCGTGGGCGATCCCGAAGTCGATCAGGGAGGCGAACTCATCGGCCCCTAGCAGGATGTTGGTGGGTTTGACATCGCGGTGGACCAGCCCGGCGTCGTGGGCCGCCTGCAGCGCGCCGGCCACCTGTGCGATGATCGCCACTGCCCGCTGCGGCGACAAGGCCCCTTCTCGCGTGATCACCTTGCGCAGGTCGGTGCCCTCGATCAAGCGCATATTCAGATAGAGCCGACCATCGATGTCGCCGAAGTCGTGGATGGGGATCACATGCGGCTCGGTCAACTGCGCCACCGCCCGGCACTCCCGGCGGAACCGCTCACGCAGCTGCTCGTCATCGGCGAAGCGCTCGGGCAACACCTTGAGCGCCACCACCCGGTTGGTCAGCGAATCATGCGCCCGCCACACCTGGCCCATGCCGCCCTGCCCCAGCAGGGACAGAAGCCGATAGCGTCCGAACGCCTCCGCTGGACAAGTGGCGTCCCCGCCACCCACTGACATGTCATCCATTGTGCCGTCCCGTGACCACTCGACTGGCAAACGGTGCACTTGCTTGCATTCCAACCCCCGCCCGAGCGGGTAGCCCCACACTAGTTGCTTTAGCCAGGCCAGACAGTCGACGCTATCGTCGGCGCGCGAATTTCCCAGCCATCCTCATGCCTGGCAGGTATGCGGCCGGACACTGCCCCGCCACCGGTGCGAGTGCGCGGATCGTGCACAGAAATCCGCCAACAAACCTGTCGCAACTTCAGCGTACCTCTGAGCCATACGACCAACTTCGTGAAGCCGGCCGTCCAGCACCACTCGGAGGCCGGGCCATCTTGCATAAAAGGCCCGTCCGACAGCGAACCGATTACGATGCCCGGGTGCTCGAATCGCTGCACTTCCAGGATGCAGGTCAAGAGCTGCACAGCTTACAGCGGATGTTTGCCCCACGGTAATTCCGTGTGGCAAACATAGGGCAGCCCCTGCCCCGATCCGCCCGAGCCCGCTCACTTGGGCCGATCCGCAACCGTCAGCGGGCAGCTACCCGTTCACGTCCTCACTGAGACGTTCTTGCCATTGAACTGCACCGGCATGTGCGAACGTGGCTACTCGGGTCGGACGGCGTCCCTGGCACCCACTGGTGCAGGGGCACTTCGGTCCGGCCGTTATGCCGCTCCGTTCGTGCCCAGCATATCCGCAGGTCACGGACCGACTGGCACTCGTATCTCATGCGGCTTCGGGGGTATCCATGGTCTTTGATCCAGCTGCTATGATCTCCAAACAGGTTGGTCCGGTGCCGTTTTCAGGATTTCGTGCAAACTTTCCTGGTTGCGGGCAGAGTCGACCGAGCTGGTACCCGCGGTGAGCTGAGGCTCGCCTAGGGAGAGGCATTCGGGATTTCGAACCAGGCGTTCAAGCGATCTACCGGAGGGGACTGCCGATGGATGCGGTGATCCGCGATGTGCCCGACGGATACGTTGCAGTCGGCGACGTAGTCCGGGATGTCGTCGCCGAGGTCGCCGCCAACGAGCTGCCCTTGGTGGATCGCCTGCGCCGATTGGGCGACGAGCGGGCGGTGCGAGTGCTCGGTCGGCGCAGAAGCGGGCGCGATCTGCTCGGTTTCGGCATCGACGAGATGGTCGTGCTGGCGAGTCCCGTGGTGTGGATCGTGCTGAACGAAGCGGCGGCGCGGTTAGCTGACGGGGCGGTCACCAGTGGCAGCAAGGCGGTACGACAATGGCTGAATCGCCGATTCAGCCGCGCCGGGAACGTAGCGGCCCTGCCCACGCTCGATCCCGAACAAATCGCCGAGGTGCGTGCGCAGGTCTTGGATACAGCATTGCGCAGCGGAATGGATGAGGATCGCGCGCGGCTGCTCGCGGACTCCGTGGCGGGCCGTCTCGTCCTCGGTGCGCTGCCGGATCCGGACGATCCCCCGACCGACGCGAGTACGCAGGGTGCGGACGACGATCCGAGGACGCCGAGCTGACCGGGCGCGTCGCGGAAGGGCAGGACACCTCGGAAACCGGCGCAGTTCCCATCCGCGCCAGAGCTTTCGCCGCGGGCAGCGGGATTCGGTTCGCGTTGCTGCTGTCGTTCGTCACGGTCGACAGCCTGTCCCTGCTGTCGATCACCACCACGTGGTGGAATCGCGGCCACAACTGGGAATGGTTCGAACTATGCCGTCTCGCAGTCGGTTACGATCCCACGCAATCGTATGTCCCCGCCGAGGCGACGACAGGTGCCGCGTTCATCGAGTCATGCGACCTCGCGCACGGCGTGCGCTCAGCCGTCGGGTGGACGACCGCCGGCTCGGTGGCGGTGTTCGTACTCGCGGTGACGCTCTACTTGCTGGTGCCGACATGGCGGCGCCGAGGCGGCCGGTTGCTGTCTGTGGATCTGGACTCGTCCGACGAGTTGGCACGGCAGTTGCGAGACCTCGTGGCCGTCGCCGAGTTGCGCAGGTCACCGGCGTTCGCGATCGATCCGAGAGCCGACACCGTCGGTGCGGTCGTCTTCGGACGGATGGGCAGGTACACGGTATGCCTGGACGCCGGTCTGGTCGCGTACGGCGGCGCCGACCCGGCCGTGCTGCGCGATGTGGTCCTGCATGAACTTGCGCACATCCGCAATCGCGACGTCGACATCACCTACGCCACGGTCGCGCTGTGGCGGGCCTTTCTGATCTGCGCCCTTCTTCCCTATCTGGCCGGACAGGTCGTGTCGTTGATCGAGGACACCGAAATCTGGCGTCTCCAATGGCAGTTGGGGCTGCGCGGCTTCATCCGGGCCGCGGTCCTCGTCGCGTTGACCTATCTGGTTCGCGCCGACATTCTGCGGACCCGCGAGATCTACGCCGATATCGACGCCGCGCAACTGGCCGGACGGACAGCCTTCGCCTGGCGGGATCGGCTACCGTTGGTTCGACCGACATTCGTTGTTTCGCAACGGTTCCTCGGTCTCTGGCGTACGCACCCCGGTTGGTCCGAACGGAGTCGGTCGCTGACCGATCCTGGCATCGTGTTCGGTGCCACGGCGCTGCCGATGTTTCTCACCGGAGTCACCGCGCAGGTCGCGAACGTGCAGACACCGATCATATTCGACGACTTCCAGTGGTCCGGAAGCCTCGGCGGTGTCGGCGAATTGTCGACCTGGACGACCGCCGTGCTCGTGGTAGGCATCGCCGGATCCATCCTGTGGCGCGCAGTCGGTTACGCCGTCCTCACCGGGCGGCCGGTTCCCTCGGGCTGGACCGCCGGGGTCTGGCTCGGAGTGGGTATGGCGGTTGGCGAATTGCTGTCCTTCCGCACCGCGGGAATGCGGCTGCTGCCTCCGGATCCAGAGATCCTGATCGTTTTCGTGATCAGTGGTCCGGTTTTCACCTGGTGGGTCACGCACTGTGCCGAGATATGGATCCGGGGCAGCCGGGGCCGATCGCTCCGGCCGGTGCAGGTATTCGGCCTCGCGGCCGCGCTGGTCGTCTTCGGTACCTGGTACGGCTACTGGATGACTGGACTGTTCCTGTTGCTGAGGGGGCCGCTGCGGTTGTCGAACCTGTCCGTGCCGGGGAGTCCCGCGTGGTTCTGGGTCGTCGCAGACCTCGTCAACAGGCCCATGGTGCTGGTGGGGGCATCCATCCTGTGGTTGTTCCCCTTGCTTACCGTCGTGCGCGGAGCGGTGACACAGACGCCCGCGTGGGTCGAGCGCGCCCGCACCGACACACTGGAAAGGGATACGGTTGTGCAGGGCATCGTGCCGGTCCGGCCCGCCGTGATGGGTGCCGCGGTCGGTGGCGGGCTGTGCTGCGTGGCGGTCGCGGTGATCATGGCGGGCCTGCATCGCAACCAGCCGCCTCCGGGGGAGTGGCCCGCCGAGTGGATATTCCGCTACCCGATGTGGTTGAGCGCGGGTCTGGGGACCGTGCTCATGCTGACCGCAATCATGGTGTCCGTGACCGCGGGCCGGTTCCGGATGATGCTGGCGCTGGCCGCGTCGGGTGGTGCCGGATTGTTCGGTCTGGTCGGCCTGTTCGTCTTCGCGGCTGTCGACGGATGTGTCGCACCCTTGCGGGTCATGGCCTACACCTGTGACTGGCGGCCGCGCGCAGCCTGGACGGTGGTCACATTGCAGGTGCCGTTCGTCCTCGGCCTCGCTATCTACGTCGCGGCCGTTGCCGCGCTGCTTGGGGCGCTTGTCGTCGAGGGCGGCCGTCGGCTCGCCGGTCGACGGCCGGGGACGGCACCTCACGGCGAGATGTCCTTCGGGCATCGCGAATCGGTGGGCGTGCGCAGGTTCGTCGTGGTACTCACGGTCGGATCGGTGATCGGTCTGATCGCGAACACCGCAATCAACTATTACGACCGGGGCGAGGTCGAGGTCGACGCCGTCGGGGCTCTCGGCCTCGAGCCGCCGCGCACATCGGACACGATCGCGCGGAAAGTCGATGCCTGGCTGAAGGTCGGTGGTTCGGAGAAGATCAACACGCTTCGCGACGACTTCGAACGGCTACGAACGGCCACCGCAGATGCCCTGCGCGCCGCCGAGTGGCTGCCCACGGTACCAATCGATGAGGCGGTATTTGTGCCGCTGTGTGCCGCGATCGTCCGCGATGCCGACGACATAGCCGCGTTCATACCGATTCCGGACGACCGGACACAGGCCGACTCGGCCAGGTATCTCGACATCGCTAGGCAGGCGGGCAGTGACTGCCGACGCAGTTTCGACGACAACGACGACGCCCTGTTCAACCGATCGATGACCGAGAACATCGCGGCCACCACCGCATACGAAGCACTGCTCCACCGCTTCGAAGCAATCGGCTCGACCGGCGGTTGAGCCGCCGCGAGGCCAACGTCCCGCTGGCACCGGTGTCCGGACTGAGCGTTCACGGCCAGCCGGAACACCACTTCCGATATGACCCCACCAAGTCGGATGCCTACGTGTCCACGACTCTGGCATGGCTCGGTGATCCGGCGGCCGAGTCCAGTGGCATTGGCAGAACAGGGGCCGCCGGTGGCGGCGAATTACGCCGGGTCCATCTCCCGGCTTTGGGTTGCTACCAGCCGATCTTCCTTTCGCGCTGCCACGATGATGAGTGCCCCGGAGATGATCCCGGCGAAGAACGGGGACGGCACAAGAAGGACGCCGCCTAACACACACCACGCTGCGAGGCCCCAGCCGATCCCGGCGGGCACAGCCACCCCCCGTCCAGCGAGGTGCCAGGTCAGGCAGCCCAAGAGAATCAGGGGCACGGCGAAACTTCCCGGACCGCCCCAGAAGGTGACTTCGTTCTGAAGGGACTCCACCGTCTGAACAGCGTCTCCATCGAGCACCAGCGGGACGGCTGCCCACAGCCCCCGATCCACCCAGCCGGTGATGTCCGCCCAGGCGGCGAGCGCCAGCAAAGATAGGTGCCCTATTCCCAGCACGAGCATGATCCCGCTCGCCCAGCGGAGCAACCGCTTTCTGGAGTTCATCGTGACCTCTCTACTTCGCACTCCGCGCCTCTGCGTGACTGCGGTCGCGCCAGGCTCGTTCCCATTTCCGAGTCAGGGTTCGACATCTCATCTATACGGTGTCGTACAGTTCATATGTACGATAGCGTATAAATTCAACGCGCTCAATGGAGGTGTGCCGATTCCTGCCGTGCTCCGCACAACACGAGTCCGCTGGATAGAGGCGGGCCTCGAAGCCCTCGCAAGGGGAGGACCCGACGCAGTTCGCGTCGAAACGCTCGCCACTGAACTCGGCGTGACGAAGGGCGGGTTCTATGGACACTTCGATGGCCGTTCCGCGTTCCTCAGGGAGATGCTCGACGAGTGGGAACGCCGCTGCACCAAAGAGGTCATCGCCCAGGCCCACGCTGAAGGTGACGACGCCGCCGACAGGATCCGGCGCGCGGGTCGACTGACCTTCTCAGAGGACCTTCATCGGATTGATCTCGCGATCCGGGCCTGGGCCCACCACGATCAGTCCGTTGCGACGCGCTTGCGGCGCATCGACAACGAGCGGATGCAGTTCCTGCGGAAGATGTTCGGCGCCTTCATCACCGACCCCGACGAGATCGAGGCACGCAGCACCCTGGCGTTCGCGCTCGCCATCGGCCGCCACTTCATCGTCGCGGACCACCCTGGGTATACCAAACGCGAAGCGATCCAACTCGCGGGAGAACACCTCTTGCGCCCGCAACTGTGAAACGTCCGATTCGCGCGCACTCGCGGCCTTCGACGAACTACAAGCCCGCCCAACCCTGATCACCATCGCGAGCCTGTCCAGCAGCCGCCAGTGCGGGTCGGGGAGCTTGTCCAGACTGGCCGAACTCCGGCTGGGACATGCCCAACCGCGCAAGCGATGAATCGTGGCACTACGCTGGCCAACTAGCACTGACCAACAGGCAAGACCAAATCACCGCGACCAGGACACCGGCCACACTGCAAACCCCTGACCGAAGCTCACAGCCACGACCAGAACTCAGGGGAATGGGTCGCCATCCTCGGAGCCCCGAGCTCGGGAATCCCGCCTACTCCTCGAGAGCTTTCCTTGCACGCTTTTCCAACGATTTGATGTACTCGTCCAGCAAAAACCCGCCGAAAAACCCTATAACAGATAACCTCCATCCAACCAGCCGGGCACTTTCCCGATCAAGCAGAATTCCTTTATCGGTGACAAAGACATTCACACCTTCTGCCAATATGAACACCGCAAACGAGACCAGTATCGCCTGAAAGAAGTCATAGAGACGTCGGCGCCAATCATATCTTCCCGAAGATATTGAATGACGCAGCATGACACCGAAGTACGTAGCGAACAATATCATTGCATATGCCCATGCCAGAGGGGGAATCAGACCCTCGTCCACTCTCATTAAAGCCGCTATCCATCCAGCTACCAGACTCAAACTTACAATCACAGAAGCCATAGCGTCCGACACTCGCACTTTGGCAATCGGATTACGTCGGGAAAAATCCACCGCAGCATCGAGCAGCTCGCCGGCCCAGGTCCCACCCTCTCGCCAAGGCCTCTGGAGCAATGCTGCCTCTTCAGAGGTATAGAACCGCTTGAAGTCTCGCCATGCATCTTCCGATGCTCCACCGAATATCGGGACTACAAACACCGGCTTCTCAAGAGCTTCGGCCGAGTATATTACCGTTCCAGTGCCTCGCTCCGCCCCGGCGAGCGAGATAACCAAATCAGCCTCATTAATTGATTTCAGATGGACTACTCGCCAGCCCCCATCCACGTAGCGCTGATCTATTTCTACATTGTTTAGCGACCCGAACAGCTCTGCCGTCACTCGATCTGCTACCGGATCCGCGAGACCCCTATACAATCTGTAGAAAATTACCTGCGCCACTTCAGCAGACTGATCCATTCCTTCCAGAACATATCTGTCGGCCGTGGATTCACTTGTTGAACAGAGTATCACCCTATGTTTTTGTCGCGCCAAGACGCTACCCAGCGCTCTACAAGCGGACCTGAAGTCATTCAGATTTTCATCCGATTGGTCACGGAATGAACCTACAACCAGAATCTTCATCCTGAGAATCGCACTCCCCTTGTCAAGAACGTACAAGCAGTCCCCCAACCACCACACCTCCCTATCGGCCAGGCTTGCGGTTGCGCAGGGCACCCGTATTCCAGGGTGCTCAAAAGGATAGCCGCACTTGGCGATCGGAATGATCAGGAACCGGAAGTGCGACGCACACTGCACGTCAGGAGCGGCTCCTCGGGTTCGATCCCCTGTGCGCCCACAAGCGAACGGCACGCTGCCGCATTTCGCCCGATCGCCGCGCTGGCCCGCTTCCAAGACGCCCGGAGTGTGCCGGCGGGCAAGCAGAATACCGTTCCGGCCATCTCGTCGGCGGCCTCAGGACCGCGCCGGCCAGGCAAGCGACCCCGCTGACAACGGGGCCGCTTGCCTGGCGGGTGTGCGTGGTCAAGGTTCCAGGTAGAGGCGCATTCGGGCCAGGAAGAAGGAATAGTGTTGGCGCACAACGCGATATCCCAACTCGCATCCTATCTCGACCGACACGACACCGTCGACGACTGGCGAGGGATAACCGGCGCACTCGAGGCTGAGATCGCCTACGTGCATGCCGGTTTGCGGCTCGCCAGCCCTCTCGGTTCAGCTCCCGCTGACGGGCCGACATCGTTGGTGGCCCTTCCAGCGCCGTTGCTGGATGCAGGACTGTCATAGGTGTAGCGGTCTCGCTACCTCATCTGTTCAATTGAAGGTCGCGGAACCGTCCGGGGTGGCCCGCTGAGGCCCTGACAAGAACAGTACGTCGAGCGTCGATGGAGAATAAGCGTCGGAACCGACATCTTTCGCGCGATTTCCGACATCGTCGCCTCTCGACGACGACCTCGTCTGCCGACAGCACACCCAACCTGGGAGGCTCGCCGCAATGACCGGGCAACCGCGGACGAACATCGACGCTTCGACGGCTCAGGCGAAGTGATCGGGTGGAGGAACACGAAGCAGCCGCCAGCTTCGGTGGCTTGTGCCCGCCGGGCAGTTCGCCGGCGAGTCCGGTCGACTTCAGTTCTGAGCGCTTCGGGCCGCCGAGAGGGCATAGGAGAAGCGGCGTATGCGCGGCAGCCAGGTCTGCAGATCGGACAGATCACGCAAATCGGCCACTGTGGATACCCTGGCAAGACCGCGGTGTAGCCGGACCCAGTGTGGGAGCTGGCTTTCCGACAGTGGTCCGACGATCCGATTGATCCATCCGCTGTGCACCCAGTGCGGTTCGACATCATCGATGAAGTCCGACCAGGGTAGGTGAGCAGGGCGGTGTGCCAGACCGCCGTCGATTTCCTGATCCGGGTCCGGTCGCGCATCCAGCACGCTGCCCAGCAGCCGCGCGTGTGCGGTGAGCAGTCCCAGCAGGACCACGACCGCCTGGTATTCCCCCGGTCGGCCGTCGGTACCGAGGAAGCGGGACGCGTCGGACAGGTCGCGGGTCGCGCGCACCATGCGGTACAGATTGATCAGGCGTTTGGCTTCGCGGGGCGTATCGATCAGGAGGTCCAGCGCAGACAGCAGCGTGATTTCCGACTCCGTGAGCGGTCGGGGTCGTGGGGCCGGAACGGCCGCGGGCCACTGAGTATCGACCTCGGATCCTCGCTCGACGGTGATGACTGCAGCATCGACGGATTCGCCCTCGAGCGGATCCGGCAGGCGCAGCGACTGCGTGCTATGGATATCGCTTACCGGCGCCGGACGTCTGGTCGGGATATCGGCATGTTCCGCTTCGATGGAACGGAGAATGCGTTCCAGGCTCCCCTGCTGCATGCTCGGCAACACCAGCGGGATGTTCAAAATCTTCTCCAGGTAGTCCTCCGGCCTGTGCCGTTCGTCCACCGGATCACCGAGCGCACCATCGTGCAGGAGTTCGGTGTACCGACTGTGCAGCGAACGTAACAACCACTGCGGATCTACCCCGACAACGACGATGAACAGCTCGAAAGCCAGTAGCAGATGCACGGCCTGGAGCACGTCGACGACCTGATCGGGGCGGCAGCGGTCGAGGTCGTCGATGTACAGCACGATGCGATCGACTGGACGCCGAGATTCCCATTCCTCGGGATGCGCCTGCCAGTCGGCCATCAGTTCGATCAGTTGCTCGAAGTCCTTCCGGATCGTCGAGATCAGGCCGAGGCTCCCTGCGTAGGTCGCACTGTTGGCGCGGTCGGCAAGAAAGGTGTACAGCCGACGTCCCGGTGTCAGCTCAGCCAACTGCCGACCGAGCTCACCGACGTGCGCGACGACGTCGTCGAGTTGGGCCTGCGCCACCCGCTGGTCGGCTTCGGCGGCACGCAACCTGTCCAGTGTGCCCGCCATGTCGGCGTGCACCGCCGCGACCGCGGCCCGGCTCAACTCGGAGCGCAGATCCTCGGTGACTTGTCGCAGATTCTGCAGTCCGTCGCGCGCGCGCTTCAGCAGAGTGAACCCCACACCCCCGGTACAGACGGTCACGAGGCCGACCACGGCGGCCGCCACTTCGCGCACAGCCGGTGCCAGGAGTCCGGCGAGCACACCCACCCCGACCAGCCCGAGCGCCACCGTCAATGCAATCCGGCCGTGGCGCTCGGCCGACGCCCGCCGCAGTACCTCGGCCTCGGTCAGTGTGCCGTGCATTTGAGCGGAGAACAGCTTCGCCTGCTCGACCTCGTCTTTGATGCCGAGCCGGCTCCACAGCAGGTCGACCTTCCTCCGGAATGCACTCGAATTCCGTAGCGCTACAAGAAGATCCCTGGCGCTGGCTGCGCGCTCCGCGACCGCGCGGTCCACTTCCGCCTGCAGAGTAGCGGCGACGGTCCGTGCCTCACAGGTGGCGGTTTCCAACTGGCGCCGTTGATCCAATCGGTTGGCGAGTTCGGCGCGAATTCGCTCAGCGCTTTCATGCGCGGACGGGCCCGTCCCCGCTAGCTGCCGGAATATCTCGTCCCCGAGACTGGCCCACAGGTTGGTGTCCGCGTAATGCCAGGCATTGAAGCCGATCTGGACCACTTCACCGCAATATCGATCGTCGCCCGATTCCGCCAGCACCTGAATTCGATCGCGCAGCATGGCCATGAAATAACTCTTGCCCGAGCCCCATTCGCCGAAAACACCCACGGAGAGCGGCAGCGGCGTTGCCCGGTCCGCCATTACGGTGGCCAGCATGGACACGTAAGGGGCGAAGACCAGCTTGTCGTCGGTCAATGGGATCCCGACATTGGGGTCCACCAGGTCTCGGGCCACGCCACCGGCCAATTCCGTGGTGGCCTGCGGAAGCTGCTCGAACTCTCGTCTGATCAGATCTTCGGTCTCCCCTGTCTGACACACGAAGACGAGTTGATCCGGCCGATGGCCGCGCAGTGCCTGAACCGCGTCGACGACGGCGGGAACGAGAACGGCCGCGACATGCTGCACGGGCTCCGCCAGTGCTCCGGCACCGAGCAAGGAAAACCCGACCGCCTTCGCTCCCTCCGTTGCCGCGGCCTCGACGGAGCTTCTGGCGGCGAGACGCAGCGAAGCATCTGTGACGTCCCCGAAATCAGCTGGCTGATCGCGGGGGGTGACAAGGATCGCTCGGCGCAGCGACGTATCGTCGCTCCGCGCCTCCGACAGGTCCAGCACAGCGGGTTGATCGGCGTGGATTCGTTCGAACTGAACGGAAGGCCACGGCGCTCGCGGGTACTGTCTCTTCAGCGCCATCGCCAGCGAGCCGAGCGAGCTTCCCACCGACGCCACAATGGAGTCGATATCCAGTTCCCAAGGCTGATCCGTCTGCACGACGGAATACAGGACATCACCGATTACCCCCAATGCGATGCCGTTCGGCACGGCCACCCCCTCTACGAGCCTGCTCGATGCGCGACCTCACCAAATGGAAAGCAGTGTAGTTCAACGACTCTCGTGGGCCGACGGGTATGTGTCCATTCCATCCTTGCAATGCAGCCAGGCGATCACGGCACCGAATTCGGTTTCGCCCCAGCGAGTTTGCGTCTCTTCGAGCGCTTCGATGGATTGCCGGGGTCGCTCCGGTGGGAAGGATCGACCCGGTAGGGTTCCCCAGCATGTCGACTGGGTTTGATGTATGTGCGGAACTCGCTCGCGGCGTCGCTGATCGGGCCGGCGCCTGGCAGTTCATCAAGGGCTTTGCGGCGCACTGGAGCTCGCCTTTGACCGCTGCGGATGGGTGGACCGACGCCGAACTCGCGGCGGTCGAGAACAGGCTCGGCTTCCGGCTTCCGCTGGCGATGCGTGAGGCGTATGGGTTGTTCGGGCGGCGGGCGGATCTGACGAGCAACCAGGACGAATTCCTGCCGCCGGATCGCCTCCAGATGGACGAGGACGGGGAGATGTTGACATTCAGGGTGGAGAACCAGGGTATCTGGGATCTGGGTATATCGATGGCTGATCTTGCTGTGCCGGATCCTCCAGTGATGGTTCGGTCGGACATCTTCGATGAGTCTTCAGATATTTGTCTTCCATGGCTCGACCGGTTCTCGTTGGCCTGCATCGAAGTGGTGTTGTCGGAATCGGTGTACTCGGCAATGGAAGAATTCGGCGACGTCAACTGCCTGACCCTCAGTGATGAAACCAGGTTGGAGCAACTGTATTCGCGGCTGCCGATACCGGAATATCCTCAGCTCCCGGCTGAGGCCGGGTATCGCTGGTTCGCAGGCCCGGATGTTCTGTTGCGCGTGGACCCAGCAGACTGCCTGTTCGTTCGGGCTCGCACTCCCGAAGCATTGGACCAGGTCCGTCGCTCCTTGCCCGGAGGTTGGTAGCTCATGGCGGACCCACACGGATCGCGGGTTGTGTCTACCCCACGTCGCGGCGCAGCCAGGTGACCTCGGCGCCGGATTCGGTTCCGTAACGGTAGATTTCGAGGTCCTCGTCCCAGTCGGTGCCGAGGGCACGGTCGATTTCCGCGGCCAGGTCGTAGGCGGAGTACTTGCCGAGTTCGTGAGTGGACCGCAGCATCGCGCGCAGGCGCATCTCACCGATCGTGACGTCGCCGTTGGCGCTGGTGGAACCGTGCCACAAACCTAGGCCGGGGACGAAGCTGTAGCGCTCACCGTCCACGCCGTCGCTGGGGTCCTCGGTCACCTCGAAACGCAGCACCGGCCAGGAGCGCAACGATTGGGCGATCCGGGAGGCGGTGCCGACGGGACCGATCCAGTCGCTGGTTGCGCGCAGTTGGCCGTCGGCCGGTTGTGCGGTCCAACGCAGTTTTGGCGGGGAGCCGAGGGTCGAGGTGAGTGCCCACTCGACATGCGGGCACAGCGCGGCAGGCGACGAGTGGATGTAGACCACACCCGCCGTCGCATCCGCGAACTGACTCGATGCTCGCACCACCAATACCTCCAGCTTCGACGAGGAACGTCTTCCCCAACGACTCGTCGAACTGGCGTTGCCCGAGTGTACTGGAGTGCCCGAAGTTACACGTGTTACTTTGCGATCGTGTTGCGTGCGGCTTTCGCCTCCGCCATGACGGCATCGCTCAAGGGAGGCCAGGCCGCACGCGCCCAGTCGCCGAAATTCTCGTCGCTCAGGGCAAGACATGCCACCCCCGCGTTCGGGTCGACCCACAGAAACGTCCCGGATTGGCCGAAATGGCCATACGTGCGTGGCGAATTCGTGCCACCGGTCCAATGCGGCGTCTTTCCGCCGCGAATCTCGACACCGAGCCCCCAGTCGTTGGGGCGTTGCGAGCCGTAGCCGGGCAACACACCATCGAGTCCGGGGAATTGGACCGAGGTGGCCTCGGAGTGCGTCTGCGCGGAGATCAACTGCGGGTCCAGCAATTCGGCCGCGAAACGCGTCAGGTCCGCCGCGGTGGACCGGCCCGCGTGTCCCGCGGGGCCCGCGAGGACCGAAGCCGTCATGCCGAGCGGCTGGAACACCGCGTCGCGCAGATACTCCTCGAACGCGATACCGGTCTGCTCGGTGACGAACCCGGCGAGCACCTCGAAGCCCGCGCTCGAGTAGATCCTGCGGGCGCCTGGAGCCGCCTGGACATCGGTGGTGTCGAACGCGAGTCCCGACGCGTGCGCCAGCAGGTGGCGCACCGTGGCGCCCGGCGGCCCGGCGGGCTGGTCCAGTTCGATCGCGCCCTCCTCCACCGCGACCAGCACGGCGTAGGCCACCAGCGGCTTGGTCACCGACGCGAGCGGGAAGACCCGGTCGACCTCGCCCTCGCTCGCCATGCCGCCGTCCGCGGTGACCACCGCCGCCGCCGCGTGCCGAACCGGCCATTCCCGAATCTGCTCCAGTGAACGCACGCTGCGAGCCTACGAGAACCCCGCCACTGCCATCGACTCACCATGTGTGACGAGCCCGAGAGGCACTTCGCGGGCCGTCAGCAGCATGTCAGCCGCTACTCGATTCCGGACGGCGACGTGGCGTTCGAGCGCACGGTCGAGGTGTATCGGGCGGGCAAGGGGCGCCCCGGTCCCCCTCGACGAGCCGGTGCGTACGACCTGTTCGCACAGACCGCCACCCGGCCCGCCGAACAGCGCTGATCCGGTCTACCAGTCGGCTTCGGTGTACTTGATGATGCCGCGAATGTTCTTGCCGTCCAGCATGTCCTGATAGCCCTGGTTGATCTCGTCCAGCGAGTAGCTGCGTGTCACCATGTCGTCCAGGTTGAGTTGGCCGGACTTGTACAGCGCGAGCAGGCGCGGCGCGTCCTGGCGGGCGTTGCCGCCGCCGAAGATGCAGCCCTTCACCGTCTTCTGCAGCATGGACAGCAGGAAGCTGTTCAGCTTGACGTCGCTCTCGTCCATCCGGCCCATCGCGGTGACCACCACGGTGCCCGCCTTGGCGGTGAGGATCAGCCCCTCTTCGATGTACTCGCCGTGCATCTCACCCATGGTGAGGATGACCTTCTCGGCCATCCGCCCCTCGGTGGCCTCCATCAGCGGCATGATCGCGGCGGCCATGCTCTCATAGGTGTGCGTGGCGCCGAACTTCTGCGCCTGCTCACGCTTCCACGGGTTCGGGTCGATGGCAACGATTTTCGAGGCGCCGGAGAGCACAGCGCCCTGCAGCGCGCTCATCCCGACGCCGCCGATGCCCGCGATCACCACGGTCTCGCCGGGAGACACCTGGGCGACGTGGGTGGCGGAGCCGAAGCCGGTGGGGACGCCACAGCCGACCAAGCACGCCACCTCGAAGGGAATGCTCGGATCGATCTTCACCACCGAGGTGTGGTGCACGGTCATGTACGGGGAGAAAGTGCCCAGCAAGCACATCGGGATGACGTTCTCGCCGCGCGCCTGGATCCGGTAGGTGCCGTCGCTGATCGCCTGCCCCATCAGCAGGCCCGCGCCGAGGTCGCACAGCGCCATATGTCCGGCTACGCAAGCCGGACAGCGGCCGCAGGCAGGGATGAACGACAGGATCACATGGTCGCCGACCTGCAGGTCGGCGGGAGTGTTCGGCCCGAGCTCGGTGATCACGCCCGCGCCCTCGTGGCCGCCCATCACTGGATAGGCGGGCATCGGGGTCGCACCGGTCACGATGTGATGGTCGGAATGGCACATGCCGGCCGTTTCCAGCCGGATCTGCACCTCGCCTGCGACCGGGTCACCGATCTCGATTTCCTCCACCGACCACGGCTGGTCGATCCCCCACAGGATCGCGCCCTTCGTCTTCATTCCTGTCGACCCTCTCGCATGCACGTGCTTATATGTGACTGCACCCACACTACGAGAAAAGTGGAACGCGTTCTAGTGCCGGTCGGAAAATTCAGCGATACGGCCGAACAGGTACTCCGAACGCGTTCTAGTACTGTGCCACGCTCAGCCGCCGACGTCGTGCACGAGGTGCGCCAGGTCGTGCGCGAAGTACCTGGCGAACGACCCCACCGCGAAGACCGCCCCGTCGCTGCGTTCACTGCGCGACTCGCGCCACCTTCGGCAACATCCCGACGGGTCATGCCATCAGGCGCTGCGCACGGTCGAAAAGCTCCAGCGTGATGGCGTGCAGGAAGTCGCCGACCCGCTTGGGCGCCTTGCCCGCGAACGCGCGGGCGTGCGTGCCCTCCAGGACGATGCCGAGCTTGAAGCAAGCCAGCACGGTGTACCAAGGGACAGCGCTCAGATCGCGATCGGAGAACCGGCCGTAGTGCGCGACCATCTCCGCAGGGGTCGGCAGACCACCGACGGCGCCGAGCTTGCCGACCAGGGCCGCGCCGGTGGTACCCGGCTCCGGTCGGGTCGCGATCTGCCAGCCGAGGTCGAGCAGCGGGTCGCCGATCGTGGACATCTCCCAGTCGACCATCGCCGCGACCTGCGGACCGTCGAAGGAGAACATCATGTTCGCCAGGTGGCAATCGCCGTGCAGGATCCCGGGCGTCCAGTGCACGGGGCGGTTCCGGTCCAGCCACTCCCCGACCCGCTCCACGCCGGGGATCTCCGGCCCAGGGTAGCCCTCGTTCACCGCGTACGACTCGAGTTCGCCGAGCCAGCGCGGCACCTGCCGTTCGAGGAAGCCCTCGGGCTTGCCGTAATCGGCCAGACCGAGTGCCTGGTACTCCAGCGCACCGAGCCGCGCAATGGCCTCGACCGCGGACAGACCCATCCGCCTGCGGATCTCCGGATCGCTCGCGTGCGGTTCGGGCAGCTCGTTCTGTGGGTTGAACCCGTGGATCGGCTCCATCAGGTAGAAGACCGCGCCTAGTACCGATTCGTCGGGGCAGGCCGCGATCACTCGGGGCGCGCGCACCTCGGTGCCGTTGAGCGCGCCGAGCAGGCGGGCTTCGCGCCGGATCACGTCGTTGCTCTTGGCGCGCAAGTGCTTCGGCCCGCGACGCAGCACATACCCGCGGCCGCCTCGAACGAAGCGGAGCATGATGTTCTGCGTTCCGCCACCCAGCGCGGTCACGTCCTCGAATTCGCCGGCGGGAAGCCCCTGCTCATCCATCCACTTTCCGACGACGGCGAAGTCGACGACCGCGGGATCCACCGGTTGCGCAACAGACATGCCCCACATTGTGCACCACCCGGCCGCACAAACTGACGGCGCATGACAACAGTTTGCTCCGACCGGCGCGGCGTAGGGTTTCGGACACCATGCACACGCTGTTGATCGACAATTACGACTCGTTCACCTATAACCTGTATCAGCTGATCAGCGAGGTGAACGGCGTCGAGCCGACGGTCGTGCGCAACGACGAGGTGCGGACCGTCGCCGAGCTGGAACTCGCCCGCTTCGACAACGTGGTCGTTTCGCCGGGGCCGGGGCGGCCGGACGTCGCGCGGGACATCGGGATCTCCGCGGCCGTGATTCGCGAGACCGAACTGCCGTTGCTCGGGGTGTGCCTCGGACATCAGGGCATCGTGGTCGCCGCGGGGGGCGTCGTTGCCACGGCGCCCGCAGCACGACATGGATTTCTCGACCGAATCGAGCACGACGACCGGGATCTGTTCACCGGAATCCCGCAGGGCTTCACCGCCGTGCGGTATCACTCACTGTGTGCGCTGCGGCCATTGCCACGGGACCTGGAGGTCACCGCGGTGGCCGCGGACGACGTCGTCATGGGGGTACGGCACCGCCGGAGGCCGCAGTGGGGTGTGCAGTTCCATCCCGAATCGATCGCCGGCGAGTTCGGCGCGGCAATAGTACGCAATTTCGCGAATCTCACCGCGGCGCGCCGGGTTCGGTCGAATGCCGGGCGCGTCGCCGCACCGCGACACCCGGTGGAGGCAGAGGGTGGGATCGCCCCGGAAGCAAGCACCGCGGGCCCACCATCCTCCACTCCGATCTCGGCACTCGCGCCAGAGCAGTTCCCGGCCGCTGCAGTGCGATTCGAGCGCTCGGCCGTCGAATCGTCCTTCGCGCGAGCGGTTTCGGCTCGCACCGAGTACTCGGCTCCACTTCCCCGGACGTTCCGGCTCCAGCAGGAGGTGATCGGGCGGGCGATCGATACCGAGAGCGCGTTCATGCGGCTCTACGGCAACTCTCCCACAGCGTTCTGGCTGGACAGTGAGCACGTGGAACCCGGGTTGGACCGATTCTCGTTCCTGGGTGACGCGAGCGGTCCCCTTGCGGAGGTGCTGCGCTACCGGGTGGGCGACGGCGAGGTGACCGTGGAGTCGTCCGACGGCCATCGGCGCACCGTCGCGGGCGGCATTCTCGACTACCTGGCCGCCGAACTGCGGGCCCGTCAGCTCGAACTTCCCGATCTGCCTTTCGATTTCGTGGGTGGGTACGTCGGCTATCTCGGCTACGAGGTCAAGGCCGACTGCGGCGGGGACGCGGTCCATCGCGCACCGACACCGGACGCGCAGTGGATTTTCGCCGACCGGATGGTGGTGGTCGACCACATGGGCGGGCGGACACATCTGCTCTCGCTGACCGACGCGACACCGGACACGGTCCGGGCGGGCGCCGACTGGCTGCGCGACACCCGCGAGACCCTCGATACCCTTCCGACCTGGACGAATCCGCCGACGCTCGAGGTGCCCTCGGACCGCGAGGCGGTCGCACCGCTGCTCACCCGCGGCCGAGAGCGCTACCTCGCCGACATCGCGGTCTGCCAGGAGCGACTGCATGCCGGCGAGTCCTATGAGATCTGCCTGACCGACAGCGCGACAATCTCCGCCCACGAAGCCGACGGACTCGACTTCTACCGCACGCTGCGGCGCTGCAACCCCGCGCCGTATGCCGCCTACCTACGCTTCGACGACCTCGACATCGCCTCCTCCTCGCCGGAGCGCTTCCTCAAGGTCGACCGCCGCCGTACCGTGGAGAGCAAACCGATCAAGGGCACCGCGCCACGCGGCGCTACCCCCGCCGAGGACGAGCGTCTGCGCCGCGAGCTGGCCGACAGCCCGAAGACCAGGGCAGAGAACCTGATGATCGTCGATTTGCTGCGCAACGATCTCGGCCGGGTGTGCGAGATCGGCAGCGTGTACGTGCCGAAACTGATGGCCACCGAGCAGTACACGACCATGCATCAGCTGGTGTCCACCGTGCGCGGCAGGCTGCGGCCCGAGGTCGACGTGGTCGACTGCCTGCGCGCGTGTTTCCCGGGCGGCTCGATGACCGGCGCGCCGAAGCTGCGCACCCTGGAGATCATCGACGCGCTGGAAACCGAAGCGCGCGGGGTCTATTCGGGCACCATCGGCTTTCTCGGGCTCGGTGGCACCGCGGACTTGAGCATCGTCATCCGCACCGCCGTGCGCTACGACGGCCGCTGGCGGGTCGGGGCGGGCGGCGCCATCGTGCTCGATTCGGATCCCGAGGACGAATACCACGAGGTCCTGCTCAAGGCGGCCGCCACCTTGCGCGCGGCCACAGTCCACGCCCCCCGCTGAGGTCGAGCGGCGCACCCCTTGCCGCGCCACCGGGACCGGCCCCGCGGACCTCGACCTGCGCCCACCGCGATAGCCTGACCCGCGAATTCCTGCCGCACAACGGCGGCTATCGCGTCGGCGTACCGCGGGATGCCGCAGGGGCCGACGATCGTAGCGGTTCATCGGCCCGCCGATCGGCGAACTTCATGCGGCCGCCCACCTCACCGACGCCGCTTGGTCGACTTCGACGCCGGCGGCTCGACCGGCTTTTCCGGTGCGGTCAGGCCGGTCAGCTTGCCGAGCAAAGCTACGCCGGGCACCTTCGACAATCGGCTGAACACGTCCTCGCCGAGCGCGATCATCGCCTCCAGCCTGGGCAGCAGCCTGTCGTAGGCAACGAAGGCCGGATCGGCCAGCGCCAGCGTCCGGTCCAAGCGATCGATCGTGGAGTTCAGCCGCTCGACGGCGATCGACAGCCTCTCGACCAGATCGGGCAGCTGCGCGGCCAGCTGGGCCGACGCCGGAGGTAGCCGCACCGCCGCGTCGAACGCCGAGCTCGCGGTCAGCTGGGCGGCTTCCAGCGCCTGACCCGCCGCCGTCTGTGCCGCTTCGACCGCGACCTGCGCGGCGGCCAAGATGTCGGAGGGACCGGGCACGCGCCCACCCGGCATCTTCGGGGTCGAGGGCCTGCGACCCGGGCGTTTCGGGTTCGTCATGGGAATACTGTGCCGTACCGCGCGGTACGAACGCGGTATTACGGGACCGCGCGCGTTGTCCGCGCCCCGCCGAGGGACGGTACCTCGCGCGTTCGGCGTGTCGGAGGGTCGTGGCATAGTTCGAGCACGATGAAACTCAGCAAAGGTGCCAACGCACCGGTACCGACATCCCTTCTAGCCGTGGTTGTTTCATGGCGGTCGGAGCATGAGGTGGACGCGCACGCCTTGCTCCTGGACGAGTCCGGCAGGGTCCGGTCGGACCGGGATCTGGTGTTCTACAACGCACCGCGCCACGTCTCCCAGGCGGTGACGCTGGACCAAGAGCCCGCGCCGCGGACCGCGCGGCTGAGCGTCTCACTGCCCCGCACCGAAGCGGACGTGGATCGGATCGTCGTCGCCGGCTCGGTCGAGAACGGAATCTTCGGCGACATCACCGGTTTGGCCCTCACCGTGCACGCCGTCGACGGGGCGGTGGCGACCTTCGAGATCGAGGACGCGGACGCGGTGCCCGCGCTGATGTTCGGCGAGTTCTACCGCAGAGCTGGGCGGTGGCGGTTCCGCGCCATCGGCCAAGGCTGGTCCAGCGGCCTGGCGGGACTGGTCAGCGAATTCGGCGTCCAGGTCGACGATCCGGCGGACCCGGCCCGCACTGCGCACCCCACCGACCCATTCCGTCTGCACCGATCCGCCCGTACGTCGCCGTCGCAGGAAGTCCGCTCGGCGCGGTCGGCCACCGGCGCACACCTGGACCCCGCTCCCCCCGGCCTGCACGATCGGAACGAACTCGCTCCGATCCGACACTTTCCACACGGGTCCTTCGCCTCCGATCCGCCTCGCAGGAGTGCCCAGTCGGCGCGGGCGGACGTAGCGAGCGGGTTGGCCACCGAAGACGTTGTGGTGCAACGGGTTTCTTCGAATCGCGACGACGTCGACGACCCCACCGGACAAGGACCGGCGCACAATAGATCGGACGCAAGCGCGTCCGGACAGCCGCGCACCGACCTGCTCGACCGCGCGGAGACCACCGCCATGCCCGGGTCGTACCGCCCGGTCGACCTGACCCGGCACACATCGGAAACCGGACCCGCCGCGCCCCCACCACCCCCGAATCCCGAGCTGGCCGACTGGCATTCGGACCCCGAAACTCCGGAGCGCATGCGCTGGTGGGACGGCACGGAGTGGACGAGCGCCACCTACCCGCGCCGCCCACCGAGCGATCGGCACTGCACGCGCCGCGGACATCCGCTCCGCCGCAAGCTGTTCGGCGGACTCGCGCCCTGCCAGGCATGCGAGCTGGAGATCGAGGAGTACCTCACCCATTGGCACACCCAGGCGTGGCGGGTGCTCACCACATACGGTCCACGCGGACCCGAGTGGGCGGCACTCTGGGCGTCGTTGCGCTACCAGCGGATCGACGCGGACGCGGGCCGCCGCGCCTTACGCGCCGCGGCGCTCAGCTACGTGGAGCGGCTGGTCACCTTCACCTTCGCCGACGGCGAGGTCCAGCACGCGGAACTGGAGCTGTTCGAGCAGGCGGTCACCGAGTTGGCGCTCGGCGGCCCGCTGATCGAGGACCTGCGCAGGCGGATGCACCGCGGACGTACCCTGTCCCGGCTGCGTGCGGGCGATCTACCGGTGGTCCGCACGCCAGGCCTGCACCTGGACCCCGAGGAGAAGGTGCACGTGGATCTGCCCGCGATGCATGTGCGCCAGCTCGCCCGCGGCCCGAAGCTCACCGAGGGCAGGCTGATCGGCAGCAATAAGAAGCTGCGGTTCGTCGGCGCCGGCGCGGGCACCGAAATGCCATGGTCCCGTATCATTTCCGTGCACGCGGAACAGGAGACGGTGGTGATCGCGGCCACCTCGTCCCGTGGCGGTGGGACGTTCGCCGTCGCCGATCCCGACTACGTCGCCGCCGCACTGGAAGGCGCGTTGCGTGTGGCCAAACGCCTGGTGCTCACGCCGGGGCAGCGCGACACCCGCAGCATCCCGCAGGAGGTCAAGGCCGAGGTGTGGCAGCGCGATGGCGGCAAGTGCGTCGAATGCGGCGACGAGCACTACCTCGAGTTCGACCACGTCATCCCGCTCAGTCGAGGCGGCGCGACCAGCGCGGCCAATCTCCAGATCCTGTGCCGCTCCTGCAACCGCGCCAAGGGCGCGCGCATCTGAGCTCAGCCCGCGATCAGGCCCGCCGTCCGTCCCAGGTCCGCCAGCATGGCGTCGAACAAGATCTCCGGATTGGCCAGCGGGATCGGATAGTTTCCGAAGACCTCCAGCGTGACATGCCCGTAGAGCCTGGCCCAGATCTGGATCATCAAGTAGGTCACTCCGAGGTCGAGCTTCTCGGCAGGGAACTTCTGGCCTGATTCGGATAGCGCCGCGAGCAACTCGGTCTGGAAATGCACGAGATCCTCGCGCAATTCCGGCGGGATGACATCGGTGGGCGGGGTCACGATGTCATAGGTGGCCAGCAGCCTCCCCGCCGCGCCGAGGAAGATGCGGCCGAACGGCTCATCGAACCGGCTCAGTGCCCGAGCCCGGCCGGCGCCGGGCGAGGCGAATACCAGGGTGAACTCCCGGGTGTGCGCCAGCGCCCAGCGTCGGAAACCGCGGCAGATGGCGAAGAACTGCACCGCGCCGTCGTCGGGCAGCGTGGCGATCTCGGCGGTCAGCTCCGCGGCCAGATCGGCGCAGAAGTCCAGGCGCAGCCTTTCCAGCAGATCGTCCAGCGACTTGTAGTACCGGTACAGCGCGGGAGCGGTGACACCGAGCTCCCGCGCGATCGCGCGCAAGGTGACGGCGGCGGGCCCGTGCCCGACCAGCAGCGTGCTGGCGACCCGCCGGATATCGGCGTCGCTCACCATCGGCGAGCGGCCCCGCGGTTTGGACTGATGCACCAGTCGATTCAAGCGTATTCGACTTCCCAGCGCTTGATCCCGTTCAGCCAGCCCGAGCGCAGCCGCACCGGATCGGAGACCTGCCGCAGGTTCGGCATCACATCGGCGATGGCATTGAACATCAGGTCGATCTGCAGCCGGGCCAGGTTCGCGCCGACACAGTAATGCGTGCCGGTGCCGCCGAACCCGACATGCGGGTTCGGGTTGCGCAGCACGTCGAAGATGAACGGATTCTCGAACGCGTCCTCGTCGAAATTGGCCGAGCCGTAGAACAATCCGACCCGCTGACCCTTTTGAAGCTCCTGGCCGCCGAGCACTGCGTCCCGGGTCGTGGTGCGCTGAAACGCTGTCACCGGGGTGGCCCAGCGGACGATCTCGTCAGGTGCGGTGCGCGGGCGCTGCTGCTTGTAGATCTCCCACTGCTCCGGGTTGTCCACGAACGCCTTCATGCCATGCGTGATCGAGTTGCGGGTGGTCTCGTTGCCCGCCACGGACAGCAGGATGACGAAGAACGCGAACTCGTCCGAGCCGAGATGCTCGCCGTCGATGTCGGCGTTGACCAGCTGGGTGACGATGTCGTCGGCCGGGCACGTGCGCCGCTGCTCGGCCATGTTCCACGCGTAGCCCATCACCTCGGCGGTGGCGGCGTGGTGGTCGCCCTCGAACTCTGGATCGTCGTAGGAGATCATCTGATTGGACCAGTCGAAAATCTTCATCCGGTCTTCCTGCGGGATGCCGATCAGCTCGGCGATGGCCTGTAGCGGCAGCTCGCAGGCCACCTGTTCGACGAAGTCGCCACCACCGGACTTCTTGGCCTCGTGCACGATCCTGGCGGCGCGTTCGGTGAGGGCGGCGCGCAGGCTCTCCACCGCGCGCGGGGTGAAGCCTTTGGAGATGATGCGGCGGGTCTTGGTGTGCTTGGGCGGATCGAGGTTCAGCAGCAGCATGTCGCCGAGCATGTCGATCTGCTCGCGGGTGGTTTCCTCGTTGAACCGGATGATCGCCGTGTTCTCCTGCGAGGAGAACACCTCCGGGTTCTTCGAGATCTCCTTGATGTGGTCGAGCTTGGAGACGACCCAGTATCCGCCGTCGTCGAAGCCGCTGGCGCGGCCGGACTGGGCGCACCACCATACCGGGGCGGTGCGGCGCAGTTCGGCGAACTCCTGGATGGGCAGACGGGTGGCGAGCAGGTCGGGGTCGGTGAAGTCGAATCCAGTGGGGATCGAGGGCGTGGTCACGGCTAACTCCTACCGGTCTGGGCGTGGCACAGACCTCACGACATTGTGTGGAACATGGTCCAAGAGGAGATGCAACCACAGAACAGGTATACGTGAACTGTGTTTAGTAAAACATGTTTACTTTCTTCTGTCGGGACGCGACCGGTCGGTCCGAGGCAGCCCTCGTCAAGGGATAACCCTCGAATTCCTGGACACTTCGCGAGCGGGCGGCCTGTAATGAGAACTTCAGCCCCCTCTCTTGGCCCGGAGGTCCCATGCCCAGCCTCTACGAGCACGTCGGCGGCGGCGACGCGCTGCACCGCGTCGAAGCCGCGTTCTACGACAAAGCGCTCGCCGATCCGATCCTGAAGACGTTGTTCACCGAACGACGGCCACACCATGTCGACCATCTCACCTGGTTCACCGCCGAATCCTTCGGCGGGCCCGCACGTTTCACCCGCGAGCTGGGGTTCGACCACATCATCGCGGTGCACCGCGGTCTGACGATCACCGACGCGCAGCGGGAGCGCTTCGTGGAGGTCTACCTGGAGACTTTCGAGGAGGCGGGACTACTGGGCAACGAGGACTTCCGCGCCGCCGTCTACGAGCATGTGGCGTTCGGATCGCGAGTAGCCCAGCAGAACTCGCACGCGACGAGCGACGAAGAACTGCACCCGATCCGCGAGGTCCCGCACTGGACCTGGGCGGGCGAGGACTAGCTCAGAGCAGCGGCATGAGCGGCGGGGGGCTCCAACGCCCTTGCACCGCCTCCTCTTTCGGCACGTACAGGCGCAGGGTCAGCGAGAACGGGCCCGATTCCGGGATGGGCAGCCAGTTTCCGGTGGGGACGCTCGGTCCGGGATCGGCATGCTGGAGCGTGAGGTCCAGGGAGCCGTCGGGATTGAGCACGACCGGAACCTCGTGGCCGACCGCGTAGATCTCCGCCGGATTGGGCACAAGGTAGCTTTCCGCGTCGTAAGCGGTCAGCGACCAGAACGCGTCAGCAGGCGGCAACTGGCCCGTTGCGAAGTGCAGCCGGAAGCGACCCGCGCTGCCGCGGGCATCCGTGGTGGTGAACAGGGTCGGATAAATGGCGTCCTCCGACAGGCCGATGCCGAGACCTACCCAGGCCATCACAGCGCGTAGCGGATAGTTGATGCCGTACCTGCCGACGCTGGGGTCGTAGACCCAGCCGTTCACATTGGCCGTGTGCGCACCTACAACCACCGGGATCTGCTCCCGGGCGGTGTCGGCCGCGGCCGTGAGCTCGGCGTCGGACATGCCCTCGACCTTGCCACCCGGCCGGATGCCGATGGTGGCGAAGCGTCGCATGGCGGGCGCGTCGTCGGGCGCAGGAGAATTGATCGACATCACTGCGCACATCCGGTCGAAGAAGGCGCGCGCGTCCATCTTCGCGACCTGGGCAGGCGGGGGCTGCGCCTCCGCCGGCGCGCTGGGCGGCGTGGCGGGCGCCGGCGGATCCGTTCCCGCGATCCACGCGCTCAGCGGAACCAGCTTCAGCCCCTGCTGCAGCGCACGAACGGCCGGAAGGTCGTTGTTGCCATCGACCTGAATTCGGCCGATCAGCCACACCGTCGGCGTCGGCATCGGCATCGGGGTGAGACCGTCCGGCAGCGCACCCGACCAACCGGGACCGGTCACCACGTAGGTGTACGGCGGCGCAGCCGACTTCGCGCGTGGACGAACGCTGCTCGGGTTGTGCACGGTGTTCGTCCACGCGTCGAGCAGTTGCACCAGCCAGTACCGCCCGCCGTCCATCGCGGGAACCCGCAGCACCATCGGCTCGGCCGTCAGATCGAGCCAGGCGGTCGAGTACAGCGTGTCCAGGTTCATCCGCACCAAATCCCGTTGCGCGGAGGTGGGCAGCGACGTGGTGTGGTGGAACCGGTTGACGGGAGTGGTCGCTTCCTCCGCTGCGCGGGTGACATCCATCAACACCAGCGGAAAGCCGAAAATGTATGCGTCCTTGGCGATCGCCGCCGCCTCGCCGGGCGCGGTGGGAACGATCGAGCCGCCCTCATCCGATCTGCCGCACGCCGCCATGCCGACCGCAGCCATCGACGTCACGGCCATGCCGAGCACGGTGCGCCGTGATACCACGGGCCTGTTCCCGGTCCTGTCGTCCATGGTCCTGCTCCGCCTCCGATTCCATCGGGCACCGCGCGAGATCCGCCCTGGAGTATAGCCACCCCCGCCGCGAAAATCGCTGGTCAGCACCGCAGAGGCGCAACAAGCCCGAGCAGCACGGTGATCAGTGCGTCGACCAGGTCGGTGACCGGCCGGCGCGGTTCGTCCAGGCTCCACCGGTGCACCCTAGCGTGGAGCGCGGCGAGAAATGGGGCATCGCCATCCCCACCCGCCAGGCAGAATGTCGTGCACGACCGACCGCGTGGCAAGTTTTTCGCGGTCCGCCGCGGATCGATGGCCATGGCGTCGAGGCAGCCCGCGCGACAGCCGCGCTATCGCTCAGAGGTCGGTGACCGAAACTCTGCGCGTAGGTTGGCGCGGCGTCGGCGAACTGCGCACGATGCAAGACCTGTCGTTGTGATCCGGCAGCCACCACGTCGCGCTCGGTGCCACTCTCATTGCCGTCTACGACGG
Organism: Nocardia sp. 2TAF39; assembly: GCF_052114905.1. Classification (NCBI taxonomy): domain Bacteria; kingdom Bacillati; phylum Actinomycetota; class Actinomycetes; order Mycobacteriales; family Nocardiaceae; genus Nocardia; species Nocardia sp. 2TAF39. The sequence continues at coordinate 45,247 of NZ_JBFRFQ010000020.1, read as the reverse complement.
TCCGGACCTGCACCCGAGGATCGCGGAGCGGTCCTCGGTCAGATCCCCAGGATGGTGTTCATGATGGTGCCCGCGCTGGTGGCGACAACACCACCGAGCATGGCTCCCGCGATCATCTTCGGCGACTGCAATGCACCACCGGTCCACTTCTCCCAGGCGAATCTGCCGCCCGCGTAGATGATGCTGACGATGCCGGACAGCAGCGCGAACCAGGTCAGATACCGAACGAACTGTAATAGCTTGTCCGACAGAGGAGGAGCCTCCGGGGTCGGATTGCCGATCTGCGCCAGTGTGGTGATCGATTCGCCGACCGACGCCAGAATGATGCTCACCGTCTACTCCCTACGCTCGAGTACAACCTTGCCGTCGCCGAGCCGCCACACGAAAGCTGTTCGACCACCGAGGAATTCGATCGTGAATGAGAATACGGGCCCGGCCGCACCACCGTGGGCGGGTTCTGCCGAGCAGGCACGGTACCGGCTGCGAAATCCGGTGCGGGGATCAAGAACCCGAATCGCGTCCAGTGGTCACAGCAACCGCCCACGAGTCTGACGACGCACGATAACCACGTTCTCGATCACCGTGCCCCACCCATCTTCCAGCTCTTCGACCGACCCGGCAAGGCCGCAGAATGCACGAACTCTCCTGCGCCACACCGACCCGTCTGCATCACGGCGGACGAACGGATACGATCTTCACAGCGAATCACTGCCCTTGTCCCGAATCCGGAATGAGCGAACGACGATGATCCTGGCCGCCGCTTACGACACCCTGGCGCAGATCGGCAACCCCACCCCCGAGGCTCCGCCGATTTCCGACAAGTTCCTTCAACTGGTCCGCTACCTGACGTGGTTCGTGCTCCTGTCGGGCGTCTGCGGCATCATCTACGCGGGCGGCCGCTTCGCCTGGGAGAAGTGGACCGGCGGCGGACTCGAGTCGCCGAAGATGGTGGCGGGCGCCATGATCGGCGGCGTCATCGCCACCAGCGCGGGCACCATCATGAACGCCGTCATCGGCTGACCCGGACCAGCACAGCACTGAGCAGAACTCTCGCACGGCTTCTCGCCATAACCCTGGTGGCGTCGAGTACGACCTGGCATCGCGACTTTTGAGGTGCAGGAAGGTCTGGGCCCATTCGTCGCCGTGTTCCACCTCGACATCGGGCAGCTTTGCGAAGAAGCGGGCGTAGAGGTACGCCTCCAGGGTGCCGTCATCATCGAGCTGAGTGGCGACCGGGATCATCCGCTGCATGACGCGATGCACCACCTGGTCGCGGTACTGCCGGTGTATGCTGCCGGTCTTGTCGATGACCAGCACGACGCGGGCGCGAATCCCGAAGGCGTCCTTGTCGATCAGGGCTTTCGCCACTTCCCGCTTGCGCAGATCCAGCTTCGCGCGCCTCGCCAAGGAGAGCTTCGCTTCACCCGGCACGGTGAAAACCTCGACCGAGCGAGCGGACCGGGACGCCGCTCCCGATTGCGGCGGCGCCGATGGGGCGCGGTCTGCGGGCTCCTCGTCCACCGTCACACCGTGATCGGTGACGAGCGCGGCGAATCCACCTGTACAGCGTTGACCGACCGCCCGCACCTTCCATGGCATGTTCCGCCGATACAACTCCAGCGCGATCACCACCGATTCGCTGTCGAACCCCTCGATTCGGTACTCGTACAACACCGTCCCCGCCGCGTCGGCCACCGTCGCCACCGCCGCCGCGAACCTGCCGAAGGTCGCCGTCGGATCGTCGAGCGTGAGCACCGCACGCAACTGCGCGATGCCCTCGGGCAGATCGGCGGGCGAAACCTCCAGCGTGGCAGGCCTTCCCGGCTGTAGCGACACGCCCGGCGCGCTCGGCTGATTGAAGAACACGAAGTGCGCGTCCGATCGCACCCGCCCGGCTTCGGTCAACAGCAGCGCCGACAGGTCGACCGCAGCCTCGGTTCGCACCGAAACCAGCACCCGATCGGCCCCCAGCGCCCCGTTCTGCCCCTTCACCAATGCAGCGCCCACCGAGACTCCCAGCCGAATCAGATCGAAATCGCTACCGCGACCAGCCTCAGCCTGGAACAGCACCCGACCCACCACTGACTTCCAGTTCGCCGGATCGAAGGACGACCTGCGATGCGAACCACATCGGTGCGCCCTTGCGCCGGTAACGATTATACTTTCACAATAGTTGTGTGAACACAACTATTGACCAGCTGACCGTTCGGCGCAAAACACTCGTATTGGCCACCTGTTGCCTGAGCCTGCTGATCGTGTCGATGGATGCGACGATCGTGAACGTCGCCATCCCGACGATCCGCGCCGACCTGCACGCTCCCTTCTCCCGCCTGCAGTGGATCGTCGACATCTACACGCTCACGCTCGCAAGCCTGCTCATGCTGTCCGGTGCCGCGGCGGACCGGTTCGGACGCCGCCGCGTCTTCCGGATCGGGCTGGCGACCTTCGCCGTCGGCTCGCTGCTGTGCAGTCTCGCCCCGACTGCCGAGCTGCTCATCGGAGCCAGGTTCGTCCAGGCCATCGGTGGTTCGATGCTCAACCCGGTGGCGATGTCGATCATCACCCAGGTCTTCACCGGCAGGGTGGAACGTGCCCGCGCCGTGGGCGTGTGGGGCGCAGTGGTCGGCGTCTCGATGGCGCTGGGGCCCATGGTCGGCGGCGTGCTGATCGATGCGCTCGGCTGGCAGGCGGTGTTCTGGATCAACCTGCCGATCTGCGTGCTCGCGCTGATCCTCACCACGATCTTCGTGCCGGAATCGCGGTCGGCGACGGTGCGCGGCATCGACCCGGTCGGTCAAGTGCTGGCGATCGTCTTCCTGTTCACTACCGTGTTCGGTCTGGTCGAGCGCGCGCCCGCGATCTTCGTGCTCGCCGCGCTCGCGGTCGCCGCGTTCCTGCGGCACGAATCCCGTCGCACGGATCCATTCATCGACCTGCGGTTCTTCCGCAGCGTCCCGTTCACCGCCGCGACGGTGATCGCGGTGTTCGCCTTCACCGGCCTCGGCGCGTTCCTGTTCACCTGTTCGCTGTATCTGCAGAACGTGCGGCACTATTCGGCGGTGCACACCGGCCTGCTCTACCTTGCGATGGCGATCGCGATGCTGATCTCCTCGCCGCTGTCCGGCCGCCTGGTCGGCCGGCACGGCACCCGGCCGTCCCTGCTCGCCGCCGGATTCGCCATGACGCTCGCCGCGCTCCTGCTCACCCGGCTCGAGCCCACCACTCCGGTGTGGGCGCTGATCGGGATGTTCGCGGTGTTCGGCGTCGGCTTCGGCATGGTGAACGCCCCGATCACCACCTCGGCGGTCAGCGGGATGCCGTTGGATCGCGCGGGCGCCGCCGCCGCGGTCGCCTCGACCAGCCGCCAGGTGGGCACGAGCATCGGTGTCGCGCTGTGCGGCGCGTTGACCGGCGCGAGCCTGTGGTGGGTGATCGCCACGTTCGCCACCGGGATCGCCATACTCGGCATTGCCTCGAATACTTTGTGGGCCAACCGGTCACGCGATCGCGTTGCTCCGCTCCTGGAACAGAAAGTCCCGATTCATGCCGGCTGACACCCCGACACCCGACGAGGTGTGGACGCTGCTCACCCATGTGGTGATGGACAGCCGCGATCAGTGGAAGCGTGCCGTCACCGAGCGAACCGGCTTGCCGTTCAGCCGGATTCGCGTCTTGCGCCGACTGCGTCCCGGGCCGATGACAGTCAAGGAACTGGCGCACGCCGCGGCCATCGATGCGCCCGCCGCCACCGTCACGGTGAATCACCTGGAGGGGCTGGGTTTAGTGGCCCGGGAGATCGATCCGGCCAACCGCAGGCAGAAGCAGGTCTCGATCACACCCGCCGGGCGCGCGGTTCTGGACACCGCCTTCGCCACCCCGGACCCCGCCCCCGCGTCGGTCACCGCCCTCTCGAACGAGGACCTGCGGGCACTGCAGGAGATCCTGGAAAAGCTTCAACACTGAGGACACGTATGGACTGAGGGGGTGACGCCACGCCCGTTCATCCACCAGAGAGCCGTGGCGCCTATCCGGCCGCCGTTGGTCTGCTCCGCAGCCGCTGCGCCCACTCCCCCGTTCACGCTCCGGCGAACTCACGATCGCCGTACCGCACAGTGGCGTAATCCCAAGTTCCGCCGATTTTTTCGACGAACAGCCGGGTCTGTTCCAGATCGGCGATGTCCGCGACCAGGATGAGAGTGTTCTCATCGGTGACCGAACCGCCGACCAGTCGCTCGCGCGCCAGCGGATCGGCGACCAGCCCGTCGTGGAACCGCCGCAGGTCGATGTCCGCGACCTCGACGGTGAACGCGTCGACCCCCGGCGCACCGGCGGCGCGGTGTTCGAACGTCAACACCGACTCCTGGCCGAACCGCACCCGCACCTGCTGCGCGATCCGTCCTAGGTCAGCACCGACGACGCAGGCCAGATGGAATTCGCGCGAGCGCTCGTAGGTCGCATGATGCCGCTCCCGCGACCAGAACACCCCACTTACCAACGTCGACCCCACTGGCAGCGCGACATTGCGCACCGCGACCGCATCGACCGCGACTTCGAAACCCTCCAGCCGATTCCGCAGCCGATGATCCGCCGGATCGGTGATCGTCTCGGTGTTGTCGGTGGCGAACAGCTCGGCGGTGGGGCGCAACGGGTCGCCCGCCACACATGCCCCAGGCGCGGCCTGCGCCACCCCGATACTCCCGACCGAGGACCCCATCAACACCACCGCGAAAACAGCCGCAAGCCGTGCTGCGATCATCCGTTCCTCCTCGATGGACAACTTCCCGACGAAAAACACCGCACCTTATCGCCAGGCTGGCCCCTGCTCGACCTCGCGACATCGTGCCAGACTTGGCCCGTGAGCGAACCGAACAAGAGCCAGGGACCGGGTGACCGCGCGCCACGGGATCGGGGCGACGTCATAGGCGCGGGCATCCTGTGGCTCGCCAAATGGGCGCTGTGTGTTGTCGCGATCGCGGCCGGCGCGTGGGTGCTCGGCTTCCTGGTCGCCAAGCTGTGGGTGGTGATCCTGCCGGTAGCGCTGGCGATCGTGGTCTCGACCGTGCTGTGGCCGCCGACGCGCTGGCTCACCGCCCACGGCCTACGGCCCGCCGCGGCAGCCTCGATCGCACTGCTCGGGTTCATCGGCCTGCTGGCCGGGGTCGTCGCGCTGATCGTGCCCTCGGTGGTGGACCAGGCACCCGAACTGGCGGACAAGTCGACCGAGGGTGTCAACCGGGTCCGTGACTGGCTGCAGGGTCCGCCGCTGAGAATCCGTGACGAACAACTGGATTCGGCGGTCGACGCGATCGTGTCCCGGCTGCGGTCGAGCTCCGAGCAGATCGCGACCGGCGTGTTCAGCGGCGTGAGCACCGCGACATCGATGCTCGTCGCCCTGTTCCTCGTGCTTGCGCTCACGTTCTTCTTCGTCAAGGACGGGCCGCGCTTCCTGCCGTGGCTGCACGTCGTGTCCGGCAGCCGCAGCGGCAAGCACCTGGCGGAGGTGCTGAACCGGATCTGGGTGGTACTCGGCGGGTTCATCCGCACCCAGGCGCTGGTCAGCCTGATCGATGCGGTGCTGATCGGGGCAGGTCTGGTGATCCTCGGGGTGCCGCTCGCACTGGTACTCGCGGTGATCACGTTCCTCGGCGGATTCGTCCCGATTGTCGGCGCGTTCGTCGCGGGCGCGCTCGCGGTGCTCGTCGCGCTCGTCGGCAATGGGGTCGGCACGGCGCTGATCGTGCTCGGCATCATCGTGGCCGTGCAGCAGCTCGAAGGCAATGTCCTGCAACCGGTATTGCAGAGCCGCAGCATGCGGCTGCACGCCGTCATCGTGCTGCTGGCGATCACCGCGGGTGGCTCGCTGTACGGCATCGTCGGCGCCTTCCTTGCGGTGCCGGTCGTCGCCATCGTCGCGGTCGTCGTGCGCTACATCGGTGAGCAGATCGACGCGGCGACCGCCATTGCGCCAGGACCCGAAACCGAACCCACTCCCGAATAGCGGCAAGATAATTGGGCGAGATCGACGCACCACTGTTCGACTCAGCCCGAGTGTAACTATCGCCGTCGCGAGGTGTCGTTCCTAGCGTCAGTGCATATGACAACCGACCTGCGCACGCCGCTCAACGACATCGCCGACGCCACGGCACGGGCTGTGGCGGACGACCCGGCGAACGCGCTGGTGGTGTTCCGCGCCTCCGGCACACCGGAGGGAACGGTGGGCAGCGCGGTCACTCTCCGCAAGCACACCGTTCAAGTGGACGAGCCGCCCACGCTCGGTGGCGTCGACACCGCGCCAAACCCCGTCGAGGTCTACCTGGCCTCGCTCATTGCCTGCCAGGTAGTGACCTACCGGTTCTGGGCTCAGCGGCTCGGCATCACGATCGATGACCTGGCGGTGACAGCAGAGGGAGATCTCGATGTACGCGGGTTCTTCGGTCTCGACGACACCGTCCGGCCAGGGTTCCAGGCGGTGCGCGTGACCGTGCGGGTCAGCGGGCCCGAGACCGAGCAGCGCTACGCCGAGCTCCAGCAGGCCGTCGACGCGCACTGCCCGGTCCTGGATCTCACCACCGGAGCCACTCCGGTGGACACGACCCTGATCACCGCCTAGCCGCTGCCCCAGCACGACCCGATCGCCATACGAAGGAGGACCTTTCGATGACCGAACCCGACCTGTCCGACAACTGGAGCTTCGAGACCAAGCAGATCCACGTCGGACAGATACCCGACGGCGCGACCAACGCCCGCGCGCTGCCGATCTACCAGACCACCTCGTACACCTTCCGCGACACCGCGCACGCCGCCGCGCTGTTCGGGCTGGCCGAGCCGGGCAACATCTACACCCGGATCATGAACCCCACCCAGGACGCGGTGGAACAGCGCATCGCCGCACTCGAAGGCGGTGTCGCCGCGCTGCTGCTGGCCTCCGGCCAGGCCGCGGAGACCTTCGCGATCCTCAACATCGCCGGAGCGGGCGACCACATCGTCTCCAGTCCACGGCTCTACGGCGGCACCTACAACCTGTTCCACTACTCGCTGCCCAAGCTCGGCATCGAGGTGAGCTTCGTCGAGGACCCGGACGACCTCGACCAGTGGCGCGCGGCGATCCGCCCGAACACCAGGGCGCTCTACGGCGAAACGGTGTCCAACCCGCAGAACCACATCCTCGACATTCCGGGGATCGCGGCCGTCGCGCACGACAACGGCGTTCCGCTGATCGTGGACAACACCGTCGCCACGCCGTACCTCATCGAGCCGCTTGCGCACGGCGCCGACATCGTCGTGCACTCGGCGACGAAGTATCTCGGCGGACACGGCGCGGCGATCGCGGGCGTCATCGTCGACGGCGGCACGTTCGACTGGACGAGCGGGCGATTCCCCGGCTTCACCACACCCGACCCGAGCTACCACGGCGTGGTCTACGCCGACCTGGGTGCGCCTGCCTATGCGCTCAAAGCGCGTGTACAGCTGCTGCGCGACCTCGGCTCGGCGGTCTCGCCGTTCAACGCGTTCCTGATCAGCCAGGGCATCGAGACGCTGAGCCTGCGCATCGAGCGTCATGTGCAGAACGCCCAGGCCGTGGCGGAGTTCCTTGCGACACGCGAGGAAGTGACCTCGGTGTCCTACGCGGGCCTGCCGTCGTCGCCGTGGTACGAGCGGGGCCGCAGCCTCGCGCCGAAGGGCGCCGGCGCGGTGATCGGCTTCGAGCTGGCCGGCGGCGTGGACGCGGGCAAGCGGTTCGTCGAGGCGCTGCGGCTGCACAGCCATGTGGCCAACATCGGCGACGTGCGCTCGCTGGTGATCCACCCTGCCTCCACCACCCACTCCCAGCTGACGCCGGAGGAACAGCTGGCCGCGGGCGTCACGCCGGGACTGGTCCGGCTCGCCGTCGGCATCGAGGGTATCGACGACATCCTCGCCGACCTTCGAGCCGGTTTCGCCGCGGCAGCTTCCTGACAGGTCGAGCCGTCCGAGCGGGCTCGGACGGCTCGACCGGCATCGGCCGGACGTTGCGGAACCGGAGTGCGGACGACCGCATCGTCCGGTCTCGCCGTCGAGCCGCCGACTGGTCAGGGGCTTTCGACGTGGACAGCGGGGGCGAGGACCCGTTTCGAGCTGGTTTTTCGAGTTCAGGGCCGAAAAGCAGCGGAAAAAACACTGCCATATCTGGTAATTGATACCTGAAATAAGTACTTCCGGCCGCGAAATGCGGCGTTACCGCGATGTGCTGCGGTTTCAGGTAAACGAATCGTCACACGAACCCATGCCTTGACCGACCGAAAAGTCCGACCGGAAAAGAATTCATTGCGATCTCGCATCCAGAAGACGCCGCAGATCCGAACTAGAAAGGTAGGTAGGAACCCCGGTTCGAAATGAGGTAAGCATGGGCACAAAACCGCCCGGAACATCTGTTCATCCCTTCTACCGTCGCGCCGCCTCCCTCGTCGTCGCGGGGGCGATCCCACTCTCGGTGACCGTGGCCGGAGCCGCGACCGCCGCGGCCGATCCACTAGCACCCGGCATCACCATTCAGATCCCTTTCGGACGGGTACCCGCCATCGCCGCGGTCCCAGCCGCCGATCCCGCCGATCCCGGCTCCGTACCCGGTGACGCCGCCATACCTCCGGCACCTCCGCCACCACATCCTGAGCCTCCGGAACGCACTCCGGAATCTCCTGCACCGCCGGAACACCCTGCGTCGACCGGCCGCAACGATATGAGCACCACCCGGCCGATGCCGGACCCCGGCAAGCTCGCGCCCATCGATCCCCAGCGCCTACATTTCCCCAACCCTCTCACCCCCGCTCCTTCGGTCGCACTGATCGAAGCCCCCGAGGGCACGCTGCGCGTCGGCAGCCTCGTGATCGGCAGGCCGGACTGGTTGAGCCGCGAACAGGGCAAGCAATTCAACGACGCGATCGCGGGCTCGGAAGCGGGCATGGCGCAGTCCTTGGATTCGGCAGGCTTCGAGCCATCGCGCTCTGACCGGATCGCCGCCGACGTACTCGGCGCCACCACGATCGGCGCGTCGGTAGGCAGCATCGTGGCAGCCCCGGTCGCCTCGATCGGAGCGGCTATCGGCGCGGTCTGCGGCGCTATCGCCGGCATACCGATGTTCCCGACCGGAACGGTGGCTACCACCATTTTCGGCGCCGCTATCGGCTATGCGTTCGTCGCTTCCCCTGCCATCGCTGTCGGCGCGGCTGTCGGCGCGGCGGTCGGCGTTGCCGAAGGCCTTCTCATGCCACCAACGGTTCCGGCCGGATAACCCAACTTCCCGGCAAGAATCCGCAGGACAAAACGCAAACACGCGGAGTCGATGCCACCAGGATCCATTTCATGAGCGCACGATTCAACCAGGAAGACCCGGTTTCGACCGGGTCTTCCTGGTTGTGGTGAAAGCACCGCACGTTTGGCCCCTCTGTGACGGGTTATGGCCCAGAAGACCGGCTGGATATGGCAAGCCGGTCACGGCACCAAGGAGGTTGTGACATGGGCACAGTCGACAAGGCGAAGAACAAGGCCCAAAATCTCGCCGGCAAGGCCAAAGAAAAGGTCGGCGAGACGACAGACGACCGGGAAAAGCAGAACGAGGGCCGCGCCGATCAAGCGAAGTCCGACGTCAAGGACGCGGGCGAGAAGGTCAAGGACGCCTTCCGCCACTGACCGAGCACGGCTGCCGGACGGAGCGGATGGCCGCACGCCGGCCATCCGCTTCAGTTACGCAAAACCGCTTTCGGCGCGGCAACCCATTCCCGAATAGTGTTACGGAACTTCGTCACCCTACGCGCTTCGCAGGCGGCAACCACTCCGTCGGCGTCGATGCCCGCCGCCCGACACAGTGCCACCGCGCGCGGGAGATGCCGCCGCTGGGTGACGATGATCGCGCGATCGATGCCGAACAGTTGTTTCGCTCGCAGGCAGGTCGCCCACGTCGACAGTCCTGCTCCATCAGCGCGGATGAGCGCCGGGTCGACGCCGCGTTTCACGAGATAGCTTGTCATCGAGTCGATTTCATCGCCCGAGGTGCCCGCCGCCGCTCCGGACACCAGAATCTCCCCGGCCCGGCCTGCGTGCACCAGTTCGATTGCGGCGTCCAGCCGCCCACGCAGATACGCCATCGGCGAACCATCCGGGGCGACCTTCGCTCCGGGCACGATCACCACGGGAGCGCTCGGCGCCTCCGGGGCGGCGAATCGGTGCCCGGACGAGAGCCGCCACAACCGCAGGTTCGACCCGATGACCAGAAGGGCCGGCACCATCGCGCCGCCGCTGACGAGCACCCACCGTCGACGTGCTCCCCCACCGGCCATGCGCCCTCCCCGTGTCTCGTCATCGGTTCGCGGCGCTCGTGGGAAGCACCGCGCCGCACCGACAATACGCAGCTCACGACAACACGGATTCCCGCTGGTTCCACCTTGTCCAGCTGTGCTGGTCACGTCGATCTACGCGACGTGTGCACCGATCGCGACCCGGCTGGTCACCGGCCGGCCGTAGTCAGCTGTCCTCCTCGACGCGCCACAGGTCGCTCGGCCACCAGATGCTCCGCCCGATCAGACTGAACAGCGCCGGGATGACCACGGTGCGGACGACGAACGTGTCGAGCAGGATGCCGAGGCCGACCACGATGCCGATCTGGGTGAGCGTGATCAGCGGCAGCACACTGAGCACACAGAAGACCGCGGCCAGCACGATACCTGCGCTGGTGATCACCGCGCCGGTCGCCGACACCGCGCGGACCATGCCCTGGGTGGTGCCGTGCCACAACGTCTCCTCCCGGGCCCTGGTAACCAGAAAGATCGTGTAGTCGACCCCGAGTGCGACCAGGAACAGGAACGCGAACAGCGGAACGCTGATGTCCAGCGCGGAAAATCCGAACACGTCCTCGCTGATCCAGCTGCCGAGACCGAGCGCAGCCAGCGCACTCAGCACAGTGACCGCGACCAGCAGCAGTGAGCCCGGCACCGCACGCAGCAGCGCGAGCAGCACCACGAGCACCACGGCGAGGACCAACGGAATTATCACCATCCGGTCCCGGCTCGCGGCGGATTGGATATCCAGCGCCTGCGCGTCTGTGCCACCGACGAGCGCGTCGGCCCCCGACACCTGATCGACCGAGGCGCGCAGCGCTTCGATCGTGTCGAGCGCCCGCGCGGAGGCCGGTGGCGCATCGATCACGACCGCCCACCGGCTCAGCCCGGTCGGCGAGGTACCTGTCCGCCACGTCTGTACCACGCCATCGGTCCGGTGGAAGGCTTCCTCGACACCCGCGGACGAGCCGCTCCGGGCGAGCACGATGGCGGGATCGGACGCGCCGGGCGGGAAATGCTGCGCGAGCGTGTCGAAACCCACCACGGACTCAGCGCGGACGCGGAACTGTTCGATCTGTGGAAGTCCGACCTGCACGGTCAGCAAACCTGCCGCACACACGGCGAGCACCGCTATCGCACACCCGGCGACCACCGCGGGCCTGCGCACCACTCCAGCGGCGACGGTGTGCCAGATCCCCTCGTACATGATGTCGCGGTCATCCACGCGTGGCACGAACGGCCAGAACACATTCCGCCCGCACGACGCGAGCGCGGCGGGCAGCACCAGCAGGACGAACACGACGGCCACGAGCAGGCCCGCCGAGGCCATGGTGCCGAGGCTGCGCGTGCTGGGCAGTGCGGCGAGCAGCAGCACGAGCAGCGCCGCGACCACCGTCACGTTGCTCGCCAGAATCGCGGGTCCGGCCCGACGCACCGCCTGCCGCAACGCCGCCCGGTGATCCGATTCCCGGTGCAGCTCATCGCGATAGCGCGACACCAGCAGCAGCGCGTAGTTGGTTCCCGCGCCGAACACAAGCACGCTCGTGATACCGGAGGTCGAGCCGTCGAAGGTCAGTCCGGTGAGGTCGGCCAGGCCGGTTCCGACGCCGGTGGCCACCCGGTCGGCCGCGCCGACCACGGCCAGCGGCACCACCCACAGAACTGGAGAACGATAGGTCGCGATCAGCAGCACCGCGACCACAGCCGCGGTCGCCACCAGCAGGAGGACGTTGGCGTCGGAGAACGAATCCGCGACATCGGCTCCGAACGCGGGACCGCCGGTGACCTGCAGGATCAGCCCGTCGGGCAGCTCGTCCGTCGCCGCGGTCCGGATGTCCTCGACGCGGTCGGTCAGGGCGAAGCCAGTCAGCTCGGCAGACACCGGCACCTGACCGATCGCCGCTTTCCGATCCGGCGAGGTGATGATGGGCCCCGCGGACGGCTGTCCGGCGGCGCGGGCCGTCGCCGCGGCCGTGGCGGCACGGTCGTCATCGGTCAGATCGCCGCCGTCGGCGCGGGTGACGACCACGATCGCGGCGTACGAGCCCGCGTCCGGAAACTCGGCCAGCGCCTGCTCGACCCGCGCGGACTGCGCCGACGCCGGCAGCGACACGGGCGCCTGCCCGGCTGCTTTGTTCTCCCCCACGGCGGCGATCAGCCCCAGCGATACGGCGACGATCACCAGCAACAGCACCCAGGACTTGCGGGCGGTCACCAGCGACGCGTACCGATCCCAAGCATTCACCTGGCAACCCTCTCAGCTTCTGAAATATCAAGCAATCGAGACACTCGCCTGCTGGCGCCGTGTGGGAACGGACGCGATGTCGACCGACAAACCAGCCACGCCGAAGCCGGTGTATCGCTACGACCTGCTGGCACAGCCGTACCAGATGTCCACAACGCGCTGCTCGGTCAGTGCGAGGACGGGGCTCGAGCATCTCGGCCGAGACAGCTTGTACGTCAGTCTCGTAGAGCCTGCTCGCGCAACGATTTCAACGTCTTGGACAGAATGCGCGACACCTGCATCTGCGAACAACCGATCCGCTGGGCGATCTGCTCCTGGGACATGGAATCGAAGAAGCGCATCACGAGCACCTGCTTCTCACGTTCCGGCAATGCGGCGAGCAGCGGTTTCACCGCCAGGTAGTTCTCGACGGTGCCGAAGTCGGGGTCCTCGGCGCCGAGGGTGTCCAGCAGGGAGAAGCCGCCCGACTCCGCCCCATCGGTGTCGGACGCGGCGTCGATCGAAGAGGTTTGATAGGCGTTGCGGGCGATGAGTGCCTGGGTCACCTCGTTCAGGTCGGCGTCCAACTCCTCGGCGATCTCCCGCGCCCGAGGCATGCGGCCGAGCCGCTGCGACAGAATCTCCACCGTGGGACCGATCGTGGACTGGATTTCCTTGAGCCGCCGCGGAACTCGCACCGACCACGCGTAGTCGCGGAAATGCCGCCGGACCTCGCCCATGATCGTCGGCACGGCGAACGACAGAAATGTGGAACCGTGTTGAGGATCGAACCGGTCGACCGCGGCGAGCATGCCCACCCTCGCGATCTGCAGCAGATCCTCGAAGCTCTCTCCGCGACCACTGAACTTCCGTGCGATGTGCTCGGCCAGCGGCAGACACCGCCCGATCAGTTCCGCGCGCACCGTCTCCCGGCGCGGATCGTCCGCGGTCAGGGCGGCCAGCTCCGCGAACAGCGGTTCGATGTTGTCGTAGCTGTCTCCTCTACCCGGCTTCCGCCGGGAAGCACCCGAATTCGGCTCGCTACTCATTCGAGCCGCCGCGGACCCAGCGGAAGTCGACGACAGTCGGGTAGCCGCCAACAGCGGCATCGTAGGCATCCTGCGACGTGGCGACCGAGTCGGTCAGCGTCGCCACGATATGCCAGCCGAAGCTGGTCTCGTCCGGGCTGGAGTCCGACACCGCGACCGAGGCAACTCGCACCTGCACCGCTTCGTCGTCGAAGGAGAACGCACAGTCGATCACCGACCCCTCCACCGCGTCCAGCATCAGCGCGCTCGCGACCTCGTCCAGGGCGAGTCGGATATCGGTCACCTCATCGATGCCGAAATCGGCCATGAGCGTGACGGTTTCGGCCAAGGCACGCAACATCGCCAACTGCTCCGACTCGGCGGGCACCTGTACGCTGATCGTCCCGGTCCTCGTCGTAGCGGGAGGAGTCCCCTCACTCATGCTCATGCACCGCTCCCAGAAGTCGCACCGTCGGTCGGAGCGACCAGCCTACGCCCTCTCGCCCGCCGGTCCGAAGGGACATGGCACGGGACGAGCATGTTGCACGACGGGTCGGGTGGCGAGCGGGCGGCAGGACCTCAGCCGCCGCCGACAGTAGCCGGCGGCAGACAACGGCGACCATCCCCGACCTGTTCGACCAAGTCGCCGTAGGCGATCTCCATTTCGGCCAGCCGGGTCCACTCCGCATGCATTCGGTCGCCGCCTGGATCGTCGTGCATCAACAGGTGAAATGCCCGGTCCGCCACGGCCGCGATCCGATCGATCACCTCGCCCAGGCTCGCGTCGTGTAGACGTGCGCCCACCGCCGGGCACGGCAGGTGCAGCGTCGCCCACGTATTGATCCGATCGACCAATTCGGCGCGGAGGTTATCGATTTCGACACTGTGCCGCCGGTCGGCGCGTCTGCGTCCGTGCAACTCGGTCAGTTCGCGGGCCCATCGGCCCACCGGTCCGTCCACATGCTGGCCGCCCAGCGCGCACAGCAGGGTGCTCGGGCTCGGCAACGCCGAACCGGTCGCTCTTCCCTTTTGCGCACGCTGGACGAGCATCGGCCTACCTCCTCGGCACAACCACACCGATTCCGCGGCCGGTCGTCAGGGCCTTCATCAGAACGTTCATTCCGGGTCGTTCACGCTTGGGTCGGCGCCATCCGGTGACGGGGCCGTCACAGTGGCGAGGTGAGTTCGAGATGGATGCCGTCCGGATCGAAAAACGCCAAGATCGCGATGCCGAAATCCGCCATCTCGGTGATCTCGCCGTGTTCTACTCCGGCCGCGGCCAGACGGGCGGCCGCCGCGACCAAATCGTCGCGGGACGGGACGGTGAAGCTGAGATGGTCGAGCCCGACGCGGTCGGCATCGAAGCGATCCGTCGCCGGCGCCACCGGGCGCAGGCCGAGCAACATCCCGTTGGCCTGGAACACCACCCCGCCGAAGAGCTGGAAAGGGTCATTGCGCACCACAGGGTCGTCGGGGCTGCCCGGAGACTCGGCGGCGATCGGGAATCCGAGGACATCCCCGTAGAACGCTCGGGACCGAACGATGTCGGTCACCGTCAACCGGACGTGGTGAGTGCCGGTTGTTTCGATCATGGTCACGCAAACTCCCCAGGTGAAGAGGTACGACGGGCAGGGCGGCTCGGCACCGGCCCACGAGGCCGGTGCCGAGCCGTGTCCGATGACAGTAGGACAGATTCCGACCAAAACGGAGTGTCGCAAACGACATGTTCGGTACTGTTTCCGACATGGACGTCGCTGTCTTCGTCGTGGACGGCGTTGCCGATTTCGGATTCGCCGCCCTCCTGGAGACCTTCAGCACCGCAAACGCCGTGCGATCCGAACTCGCCGACCCGCCGCAGCCGTGGCGGGTCCGAACCGTGTCGTTCAAGGCCGCCATACGCTCCGGCAACGGCTACACCGTGCCGACGATTCCACTCGACGAACTCGGCGACGAGTTCGACCTGATGATCGTGCCCGCGGTGAACGTGCTGGCAGCCGACGCGCTGATCGAACTCGTCTCCGCGCGGGCCAGTCGCCCCGTACTCGATCGCTTGGTCGCCGCGCGGGACCGAGGTGTGCACCTCGCCGGCGCGTGCACCGGAACGTTCTTCCTGGCCGAGGCCGGAGTGCTGGACGGCTCACCCGCGACCACGAGTTGGTGGCTCGGCCCGGCCTTTCGCCGCCGCTACCCCCGCGTCGAGCTGAACGAGGGGCGGACGCTGTGCCGCGGCCGTGGCGTCATCACCGCGGGCGCCTCGCTGTCGCACATGGACCTGGCCCTGTCGATGATCGCCGCGAGGAGCCCCGCGCTGGCCGAGCGCTCGATGCGCTACCTGGCGGTCGGTGCCGGGCGACCGCAGCGCGAGTTCATCGTTCCCGAGGTCGTCGCCAGAGGGGATTCGATGACCGCCGCATTCGAACGGTGGGTTCGCGACCATCTCACCGAGAACTTCCGAATTTCACACGCCGCCAAGGCCATCGGTGTCACCGAACGAAGCCTGCAGCGCGCCACCCATTCCGAACTCGGCATGTCTCCCAGCGAATTCGCGCACGATATCCGGCTGGAGCGGGCAATGCACCTGCTGCGCACCACCTCGCTCACCGTGGACGCGGTCGCGGCCAAGGTCGGCTACCTCAACGCCGGCACCCTGCGCAGCCTGTTCCGACGCCGCCGGGGCATGTCGATCTCCGAGATCCGGACGACCCGCCTCTCGTACTGACCCGCCCGCGCCCGCTTCGCGCGGCGCTGCACCGAACTCGTCGGGGAACCACCGATGACCTATATGACCAGCTGGCGCATCGCCCTCGCCGCCGACCGCCTGCGCCGTACCGACGACACCCTCGGCGTAATCGCGTGCCGAGTCGGCTACGCCCGGGTCGATGGCGTACGGCCCGGCGAATTCCGGCTCGGAGGTACCGAACGGACGCGACCGACACTGTGGTGGCCGAAAGTGCTGCGCGGCAACGAAACCCGCGCCTCAGCACACCGATCTCATGGTCAATGCTCCGCGCCGCCTTCGGAAACCCAACGTTGCACGGCGGCGGCTCGTTCGGTGCGGTCGCTGCGCTCATGTCTACCGATCATCAGCAGCTCGTCGACCGACGATTCGTCATTCGTGGCGGACGCGGATGTCATCGTCGCGAACGCGTCGTGCGCGTCGGTGTATGGCGGGACCACGAGCAGGACCAGCCTGCGATCCTTCACACCGAGCATTTCGACGGTGTGAGCAGTCCCGTATCGATATCCGGCGCATCGCACCGTCCGGCCGGCAACGACGAGTTCGCTGGGCGTTCCCGCCCATTCGCCGAGCGGGTACGCCACATGATGGACCGGGCCGATCCGGGCAGCCAGGACCGCGAGTAGCGCCGGAAGTTCACGCACCAGTTCATCACTATGCGGCCACCACGCTCCGTCGACGTAGCCGGTCTTCGGTGTTGTGTAACCGGTTTTCGATGTCAGCGGCTTCAACTGCACTCGCGGTGCGAGGTCGCCGTGCGACCGAATTCCGGCGCGGGTATCGGATTGCTTCATGGCCGGCGCGCCTGTCTCGGCCCCGAATCGGCCGACTCGATTCGGATCAGGCGATGACGCGACATGATCGCGCGCGATGTGACGCCTATATGTCGCCCGTACCGGCTACGGCCCGCCCGGTGTAACGCTGTGCGCAACCCGCTTCGTCCGAGTGAGCGGTGGGTATCGGATGCTTCGACGCCGTAGAACTTGCGTTCCGAAGCAGTCTCGGGTGCGTCGTCGGAGGTGGCGATCAGGAAACTGTCCGGAAGGGCCAGTTTGTGAATGGTGCGCAGGGTCAGCAGGTACTGGCGAAGTAAAGACCCGGAGGTGTACGGCAGGTCGTATTTGTCGCACAGTGCCCGCACTCGAACGGCGATCTCGGCGTAGCGGTTGCTGGGCAGGTCGGGGAAAAGGTGGTGCTCGATCTGGTAGCAGAGGTTCCCACTGAGGAAGGCGAGTAGCGGACCCGCGGAGAAATTCGCGGTGCCCAGCATCTGCCGCAGGTACCACTCGGGTTTGGTTTCGTACTCCACGACGGTGGGTGCGAACTTCTCTGCGCCATCGGGGAAATGACCGCAGAAGATCACCCGATACGCCCACAGATTGCGCATGATGTTGGCACTCACGTTCGCGGCAATCGTTCGCCGCCAGCGTCGCCCACTGAACGCGGGGAACAGCACATAATCCTTGCCGGTCTGCCGCGCGATCTTCTTGACCAACGCCCTGATCTGGGCGGATTTCTGCGCGGGGGTCGCGGCACGGTCGCGTTCGGAGTACAGGTCGTGCAGCGCGATACCCCACTCGAAGGTGGCCGCCAGCAACAGATTCTGTAGCGGCTGTAGCAGGTGTGCTGGTCGCCATCGCTCGTCACGGGTCACGCGGATGACGCCGAACCCGATGTCCTCGTCCATCCCGAGAACGTTCGTGAAGACATGGTGGCGGTAGTTGTGCGCATAGCGCCACTGCGACGACAAGCCCGCCATGTCCCACTCCCACGTGCTGGAGTGGATTTCCGGATCGTTCATCCAGTCCCATTGGCCGTGGCAGACGTTATGACCGAGCTCCATGTTCTCGATGCTCTTCGCCGTCGCCAACCCCGCCGCGCCCAGGAGCCAACTGGTCCTGGTCCGGCCGATACAGATCGTCAACCTCGCCGCGGCGTCGAGTATCCGGTGAAACGCGATCGTGCGGCGGATGTACGTCGCATCCCGCACACCGCGCTGATCCAGAATGTCCTGTCGAATCGCGTCGAGCTCACGCCCGAGCGCCTCGATATCGGCCGCGGTCAAATGCGCGTACACAGCGACTTGCGTGATGGCCATGCTTCATGTCCCCAGTTCCTGAGTGTTGGCCGAATGACCGGCGGATGGATTCGGCGACGCTGCCGCTGGTCGTGTCGAGGACAGGTCAGCGGTGAAACACACCTCGCAGCTTGCCCATGGCTTGTTCGAGGGTGTCGCGAGCCGGCCTGCCGCCACTGTCGGTGCGGCGACGGCTGTCTTCGTCGGTCCTGGCAAGAAGCTTCTGCGTACTCGCCCACACTGCCCGCAACCAGTGCGCGATCTTGTTCTCGATGGTCATCGGCGTAATCCCACCTCCGCACGTTCCTGCGACTGAGCTGCCGGAACGAAGCAGTACATCCACAGCATATGACCTAGATACATCGTATGTCTACAGTGTAGTATTGACTTGTTGACAAAGTGCGCCGAACGTGGATAAACCCGAAGAGACCGACGGAGTGCTGCGCCTGGGTCTGCACCGGCTGCCGATCGGCGAATTCCCCTGCTCCGCGAACTCGCACCGGCGCTGGCCGCCTACGACGCCGCCGAACTGGAACGCGGCCTCGACATCCTGATCGCCGGACTCGGCAAGACCATGACACCGGCCGTTACGCGGCCGAGACGGGAGCGGCGACCATGACGCCACTGCAGACCACAACCGATGCCGGTCGGCGGTCGGCGCCCATACGGCGGCCGACGCTGCTGCTCGCGCCCGGAACGATCGGAAACACGTCCACCGACGGGACTTGGTGGCCGTACAGCCGTGACCTGAGCGCCGAGCTCCCGGACCTGCTCGCAGCGCTCGGGAATCGACTCGGTCCCATTCATCGAGTGGTCTACCACCTCGACGAATGGGACACCGCGCCGAGGAAACTCCAGAATGCCGGACGTCGGGTGCGACTCGATGGCTACCGGCACAAGCCGTCCCGCACCCTCGACATCCTCGGGGTCGGCGGCACCAGAATTACCGTGCTGGTGAGTCCCCCGCGCACCGATGCCGACTCTGCGCGCGCGAGCATGATGGATACGGCCAACCCACACGGCACACCGACCACCGGCGATCCACTGGGTGTCGCCGACATCGAAACCATTGGTGCACAACAGTGTTGGGATTCCGAAGGCGGAGCTGGAGCACGCTGAGCCGGTGCGGTCAACTGTGTCGGCCGAGCAGTGTGGAGGCGAGTCCGGTGAGCAGGAGGTCGAGACCGCGTTCCAGTTCGGCGGCGCCGTCGTAGGCGGCCAGCGCCGGTGCGAGTTCGCGGAGCAGGGGGAATTCGCCGATCGGCAGCCGGTGCAGACCCAGGCGCAGCACTTCGTCGGTCTCTTCGGGCTTCTCCACGATTTCCTGCAACTCGTTGAGGATATGTCCGTAGAGGAACCCGAACAGCGCGCGATAGATGTGCAGCGCGTCGACTCCTGAGAAGCCGGCGCGAGTCAGTAGCGCGAGAGTGTCTTCCAACGGCCGAACCACGGACCGGGGCCGCAGCCCCAAAGGCGTCGACAGCGGCCGGGTCACCAACAATGGAACCACCTTCGGATGGGCCAGTGCCAGCCTGCGGAAATCGCGCGCGACAACCCTCAACTGTCCAGCCCAGTCCGCATCGGTCGCATCTACCGACAACTGCGCGAACACGATCTCCGCGACACCGTCGAGCACAGCGGCCTTGTTCGGCACATGCCGATAGATCACCATCGGATCCCGACCCACCGCGTCGGCCAGTCGCCGCATCGACAAACCGTCGACCCCGTCACGATCGACGATCTCCAGTGCCGCGGCCAAGACCGCAGCCCTGGTGACCGGATTGTCGCCCCGGCGGTGGGTTCCGGTTCGGGCATGCGCGCGGTCGACCGGCGGTTGGGCCATGGCGGAACGGTCTCCATCCCTGTGAGCTGCATGTAGATATGTAGTGTAGTCCTACGACGTTGACATGCCGGTCCGAACGGCATCTACTGAAGCGAGACAGAGATCGGCGGCACCCACTGATGACTGCTGTCGGTCGGGAACCAGCCGCCACCTCCGGATGAGGGGCGACAGGGCCGACGATCACAAACGCTCGTCGAGCCATTCGCGGATAACCTGGGCCGTCTGCGCCGAATCCGGCCCCACCAGGCCGAAATGGTCTGATCGAACGGTCCGGAGATCATGTGTCCGTTCGAAGGGCTTCGTCAGCCAGCGGGCCGGGTCACCCGCGACGACCGGTTCCGAAGCTTGAACGAACAGCACCGGCACATCGAGCGGAGCGAATTTCATGCCGGACATCGTCGCGAGCCAGCGGCCCATCGCGGAGAGCCGGTCACTGGTGATCCCGCCGAAACCATGGGAATCCGCGAACATCTCGCGCAGGATCGTCTCGGTCGGCACCGTGGGGTCATCGATCCGGAACGTGTCGATCATGATCACCGCCGCCGGCCGGGTTTGCTGAACTGTTTTCAGGTGGTGGGCCGCGGCGTACGCAAGAGCACCGCCCGAGGAGTATCCGAACAGTACGAAGGGCTCGCCCGCAGCGGCCCGGTGCACACTCTCGGCCACCGCGGCGACTGCGGCCTCGGCGGAAGCCGGCAGCTTCTCTCCCGATGTGAACCCGGGTAGGGGCACCGCCGAGACACGCACAACGCCCTGGAAATGTGCGGCGAGCCTCGCATGCTGGTGAACGCCGCCGTTCGCCATTGGCGAGCTCACGGCGATGAGCCGCGTGCGTCGCGGTCCATCGGCCAGAATCGTCGGTGCGGGAAGGGAACCGAGATCGGCGACCCCGCCGAACGACGGCCGCAGATCCGCCACCGCACGCATCAGGCCGAAGGCCGCATCGGTGTTACCCGCTGCGACCGCGTGCTGGATCACCACCCGAACGGATTCGTCGTACCGCGGTAGTGGCGCGATCGGCTCCGGCCCAGGAACACTCGGCTGTTCGATCAGCTCGTCGAACACGCGCCTGGCCAGCGCAGCGGGAGTCTCGGCCTCGAATACGGTGATAGGCGGCAACCGGAGGCCGACGACCTGGTTGAGCGTGTCTTGCAGCTCCGTCACGGTCAGCGAATCGAAGCCGATTTCCAGGAATTTGTGGTGCGACGCCACCGCGGACGGATCATGGTGGCCCAGCAAAGCAGCGGCGCGGTCACGTACCAGGTCCTCGATGAGCCGAACCTGCTCGGCCTGGTCGCGCCCGGCGAGCTGATCGCGAAAAGAGTCCGATGGTGCGGCAGCAGCGGTCCCTCTTGCCGGCACGGTACTGGTGTCGACCAGTTCACGGTCATCGGCGGACTGGGCTCCGACCAGATCCCGCGTAACGTCCTGCCGACCGGGTCCGGCCGGCTGCTTCGTTTTCGTTCGACCGAGCCAGTAATGACTGCGCTGAAACGGATAGGTGGGCAGGTCGACCCGGCCGGCTCGGCGGCCGTCGAAGAACCTCGCCCAGTCGACCGGAAGCCCCCGGACGTACGCCCTGGCCAGCGAAGCCGCGAACTGTCCGATGCCACCCCTGCCACGCCGCAAGGTGCCCACGGCCAAGCCGGCTTCACCCACTGTCGCACCGATCGCGGTGGTGAGCACCGGATGGGGGCCGACCTCGACGAAATAGCTGAACCCCGCCGCCGCCACACTATTCACCGTCGACGCGAACGACACCGGCTGCCGCAGATTGTCATACCAATAGCGGGCGCCGGCCTCCGGCCCCGCCATCAGTTTGCCGGTGACTGTCGAGTACCAGGGCATGCGGGCGGGCTGCGGGCGCAGGTCGGACAGGTCTGCCGACATGCGTTCGTGGAGGGGCTCGACATGCACCGAGTGCGAAGCGAAGCCGATCTGCACGACGTGGGTCGGCACGCCGACCTCCCGGTAGTCCGTGGCCAGCGCGGTGACGGCGTCGGCGTCTCCCGCCACGACCGTCGCGGAAGGACCGTTGCGCGCGGCGATGCTCACGCCGGGGTAGCCCGCGATCCGTTGCTCGACGTCTTCGGCGTCCGATTCGATGGACAGCATCTGACCACTCAGACCCGCACACAGCGCGCCCCGGCAGACGATGGCCCGGACGGCGTCGCGCAGCGAGAGCACGCCGGCGACGTGCGCGGCGGCGATCTCGCCGAAAGAGTGGCCGATGACAGCGTCCGGCACGACCCCGTACCACTGCCACAGCCGCGCCAGTGAGACCGTCACCGCGAACAGCACGGGCTGAACGACTTCGGTTCGGCGCAAGGCAGATTCGTCTGCGATGACCTCGGCCAAAGACCAGTCGACGAACTCGCTCAGCGCCTTCTCGCACTCGGCCATCGCGTCGGCGAAGACCGGGGACGAACCGAGCAGTTCGGCCCCCATCCCCGCCCACTGCGCGCCGTGCCCCGGGAAAACGAACACGATACGACCGTGGAGATCGGCGCGACCTGTCACCGCACCACTCGGCGTCCACGACGCCAGCGCTGCCAGATCATCCCGATCGAACACGACCGCTCGATGTTCGAGCCTCGCGCGGGTGGTGGCCAGCGAGTAGCCGACGTCCGCAGGCGTGGCACCCTCGCTGAAGAGGGCATCCAATCGTTCCGCCTGAGCGGCCAGGGCCTGTTTCGTCGATGCCGAGAAGACCAGCGGCACCATCGGCGCCGAGGTGCCCGCGACGGCGGCTGCTTCGGCTGGGTCTTCTTCGGTGGGGGCCTGTTCGATGATGACATGTGCGTTCGTGCCGCTGATCCCGAACGCGGAGACGCCCGCGCGGCGCGGTCGTCCGGTCTCCGGCCACGACACCGCGTCGGCGGCCAGGCGTACCGCTCCCGCGGCCCAGGCCACATGCGGGGACGGCTCGTCCACATGCAACGTCTTGGGCACCAAACCATGCCGGATCGCCATGAGCATCTTGATCGTCCCGACGATGCCTGCGGCGGCCTGCGAGTGCCCGAGGTTCGATTTCAGCGAACCGAGCAGCAGCGGCTGTCCACGGTCGCGCCCATAAGTCGCCAGGATCGCATTCGCTTCGATCGGGTCGCCGAGTGTCGTCCCCGTGCCGTGCGCCTCGACCGCGTCCACCTCGGACGGCTCGAGCCCGGCATCGGCCAGCGCCTGCCGGATCACCCGCTGTTGCGCCGGACCATTCGGCGCGGTCAGCCCATTCGAGGTGCCGTCGGAGTTGACGGCCGATCCACGAATGACGCCGAGCACGCGATGGCCCGCCCGGCGCGCATCGGAGAGACGCTCGAGCACGAGCACGCCGACCGCTTCTCCCCAGCCCGTCCCGTCTGCCGCGGCGGCGAAGGGCTTGCATCTCCCGTCGGCCGCGAGGCCGTTCTGTTGGGCGAATTCCACGAAGGCGGCCGGTGTGGACAGCACCGTCGCACCCCCGACCATCGCCAGGGAGCATTCGCCGTCACGCAGCGATCGAGCCGCAAGATGCAGCGCCACAAGGGAAGACGAGCAGGCCGTATCCACGGTGAGAGCCGGGCCGTGCAGCCCCAGTACGTAGGAAATCCGACCGGACGCCACACCACCGGCATTACCGGTCATGGCGCCGATGTCGGAATTCTTGACCGTCTCATACGTACGCGGCAGGTAATCCGAGGCCATGACGCCGACGAAGACCCCCGTGTCGCTGCCGCGCAGCGACACGGGGTCGATCCGGGCGTGCTCGAGCGCCTCCCACGCCGTTTCCAGCAGGAGCCGCTGCTGGGGATCCATGGTGACGGCTTCGCGCGGCGAGATCCCGAAGAAGGCGGGGTCGAACCAAGCGGCGTCCAGGAAACTGCCGCGACGCGCATACGTGGCGTCCGGGTCGACCTCCCAGCCACGATCGGTGGGGAAGTCGCCGATCGTCTCCCGACCTTCCGCAAGCAGGTCCCAGAACTCGGCGGGAGACGCGACGCCGCCCGGCAACCGACATCCCATACCCACCACGACCACCGGGTCGTCTCGGGCCGGTCGTGGCCGGATCGGCATCGCCCGGTCGAAGTCCCGAGTCGGGCCCGCAGCGAGAAGGGCACAGAGGTGGCGGGCGAGCAGATTCGGTGTCGGCAGGTCGTAGGCGATGGTCGCCGGCAGGTCGAAGCCCGTGGCCTCGACCAAGGCGGCGCGTAGCCGGACCGCGGTGAGTGACTTCAGGCCGTAATCGGTGAACACCTGGTCCGGCCCGATCGGCTTGGATGCCTCGAGCACCGCGCGGACCTGTTCGCGTATCAGGTCCAGAGCGTGCCGCAGCCGTTCGGACGGTGGTAACGCCCGCAACCGCTGGGCCCACGGCGACTGTGTGCGCGCGCCACCGCGGTCCAGCACGGCGACGAGCTGACTTCGCGCGATCTTGCCGGTGGGCGTGCACGGCATCTCGTCGAGCACCACCAGCTCGACCGGGATCTTGTACTCCGCCACGCCTTTGGCCGCCAGATGTCCGGCGACGTCGTCCAGGGTGACCGAGGCGCTATCGCGCAGGGTGACGACCAGACACGGATACTCGCCCAGCCGATCGTCCGGGCGGCCGACGACAGCGATCAAGCCCAGTCCCGCCATGTCGTCGAGTAACGTCTCGATCTCCGGCGCGCTGAATTTCGCGCCACCGACATTGATGACCTCGATGTCCCGGCCTCGGAACGCTACTGTGCCGTCGTCATTCATGCTGGCACGGTCGCCGGTCCGCAGCCAGCCGTCCGAGGTCAGCGCGGTCCGGGTCAGCTCGGGGTCCTCGAAATACTCTGTGAAGAGAAAAGGGCTGCGGAACTGGAGCTGCCCGGTCGCACCAGGAGCACACGGGCTACCGTCCTCGGCGACCACCCGCACCGCACCGCCGGAGACCGGGCGGCCGACACTGCTGGTCGCCGCTTCCAGCGGATCGCCCGGCCGGGTGAACAGGCCCGCACCCAGCTCGGACATGCCCCATTGGGCGATCACCTGCGCCCCCAGCAGTCGGCGGGCGTCTTCGATGAGCGTGGCGGGTACGGCTGCGCCGCTGGCCCGGACCTCGCGCAACCGGACTTCATCGACGCCGCCGAACGAACCCAGCCTTGCCACGACGTCGCGGATCTGGGCCGGCACCGCGAAGAGCACCGTCGCCTCGCTGGCCCCTGCCAGCCGGAGGAACTCCTCCACATCCCACCTGCTCAGCAACGCCTGGCGGCCTCGGGTCACCAGGCTGAGGTGGACCGAAAGGAGGCCGAAAAGGTGCGTGAAAAGGCTGCCGCTGAGGATCGTGTCGGTGCCACAGGCGCCAGCGTCGGCAGCGACCGCGACGGCGTTCGACACGAGGC
The DNA here is from genome assembly GCF_052114905.1 of Nocardia sp. 2TAF39. Lineage (NCBI taxonomy): Bacteria > Bacillati > Actinomycetota > Actinomycetes > Mycobacteriales > Nocardiaceae > Nocardia > Nocardia sp. 2TAF39. Next base: position 19,677 of record NZ_JBFRFQ010000020.1, on the reverse strand, counting down.
CGTGGTGGGTGTGCACGCAGATTTTCTGGCGCAGCGAGGTCGTGCCGGACGACGGGAGAAGCACAAAGGGGTCCTCCGGCGCCACATCTGTCGGCAAAGGCGCGGACCCCGCCCACCGCAGCACCACCTCCTCGAGCGACAACACGCTGCTCGACGGGTCGTCCACATCCCCTACCACCAGCACATGTTTCAGTGCAAGGAAGTCTTGGCGTAGTTCTGGCGTGAGTTCGCGACGACGGTCCGCCGTGACGACCAGCGTGACGGCCCGAGTCCGAGCCAGGAGCGAATGCAGCTCGTGTACCCCGAGGCCCATGTGCAGCGGGAGCATCACCGCGCCCGCAGCCGCGACAGCGATGTGGACGGTCAGGAACTCCCAGCAGTTGGGCAGGTGTACGGCGACTACATCGCCCTTCCCGATTCCCAGGTCCTGCAGCCCGCGGGCCAGCGCGTCCGCCTCCGCACGCCACCGCGTCCAGGACCGGTATCCGCCGTCGACAAACACCGCCGGTTCGTCACCCGCGGCCTCGGCGGCGGCGTTGAACAGCGAAGGAAGTGTGTACCGCGGATGCATTACGGAGCCCATCCGCCTTCGGGGACCGTCATCGTGAATACGCCGCAGCCGAAGCTCAACCCGAACGCCACGAGAATGCCCTGCCCGGCCGGGCGATACACCGGCTCCGCCAGCATCAAGGGAACCGAGCAGCCGAGGGTATTGCCGTAGTCGCGCAGCACCCGGTACGACGAGACGACCACCTCATCGTCAGGGTCGACACCGAACCCGTTGCACAACGCGTTCAGGATGCGCACGCTGCCGGTGTGCATGAGCAGCACCGAAGCATCAGCCGGGGAGGCCAGTTCGCAGGACTCTTCCTTCAGCGCCATCCGCACGGTCTGCCTGGCATAGAAAGCTCCGCGTGGCGTAACGAGAGGACTCAGGGTGTACGCCCGGCGACCGTCCACCACGGGAATATCCGAGCCGCCGTCTGGGACGGTGCCGAGTTCGGCGTCCTCAGGGAGGTCGTTCGTCAGGTTCGCCACCGGACCGAACGACGGTCCATCCCCTTCCGCGCCCAGCACCATCGCCACGGCCGCGTCCGCGAACAGAAAGCCGTGCATCACGTTCACCGTGTCCTGACGCCGGTCCAGGCCCACCTCCGAGAAATGCGAGTAGAAGCCAGGGAGCGGGGGTGACAGCGGTGTGGTGGCTTCCGCGAAGCAGACCAGGACCCGCTTTCCGGGGTTGCACGTCAGATACCACCGCGCCGTGTCGACGGCCTTCGCCATCGCCGAGCAGCCCATGTACTCGATACTCAGGTTCTGCGCGGTCCTGGGCAGTTCCGGCATCCGCGCAAACATGTCGCACACCAGGCTCGGCACCAGTCGGCCGGGGCTGCTCGACACACCGAGCACCAGACCGATCGTCTCCACCGGAATATCGGCCTTGGCAAGACATTTGCGGGCCGCTCTGACCGCGAGATCGACCACGGCGATACCGCGTTCCGGTTCGGCGCCTCGAAAGAGAATGTCGGGATAGTTGGCGAGAACCGAGTGCCTCTTCTCGACCCCCAGACTGCCGAGCATCGTCTCCAACTTGTCGGAGAGATGCCCGCTGCCCGCGGCGAGCAATTCCTCGGTCGAATGCACGGAACGGGGAAGTTCGGTGGCGATCCCGATGAGGTGGGGATCGATTGTGGCGGTGGCCATGCTCAGAGGATCCGATCTTCCACCGGCAACTCGAGTTCGCCTCGTCCGAAGTTCGCCAACGCCCGCTCGGCAGCATTGGCAAGATGCAGACTCCCCGCATGCGCATCGCGCCAATGGCGTTCCACCACATTGGGAGTGCGTGCCCCCCGGCCACCGGAAATCCTGAAGAGCAGTTCGATCGCTTCTACCGCGCGCTCGGTGCCGCGTACCTGATCACGGCGGGCGCGCAATCGCAGTTCAATCGGAATGTCCTCGCCCGCTTCGGCATAACGCAGTTCCTCGGACAGGTTGCGATCCATTTGCAGGATCGCGGCGTCGATCTCCGACGCGGCCCGGGCGATGTGCACATGGGTAAACGGGTCGGTGGCGGTGGCACGCTCCCGCATTCGCTCCAGGTACGCCTCGTAGGCGCCCTGCGCGGCGCCGATGACCGGCGCGGCGACGCCGCTCGGCAAGATACTGGTGAACGGAAGCCGATACAGGGCGTTGACATCGGCCGGCACGCCGCCGAGTTCCGCATTGTGAAGTTCCGCATCGTGGGTCCGGTGGACGGGCACGAACGCCTTGTCGATCACAATGTCATGGCTGCCCGTTCCCGACAGACCCACCGCATGCCACACATCGTCGATCCGATAGTCGCCGCGAGGCACCAGCAACGTCAGATGGACACCTGGTGCACCGTCGACGCCAGGCGCCGACGCACCCACCATGACCCAGTCGGCATGATCACAGCCGGACGAGAATCCCCATCGGCCCGACAGTTCGAAGCCTCCGTCGACAGGTGTCAACGTCCCCGCAGGCACATAGGAGGTCGACACCAAGGCGTCGGGGTTATCGCTCCAAACGTCATGCTGGGCTTCCAGCGGGAACAGTGCCAGCTGCCATGCATGCGTACCGAAAACCGAGGCGACCCACCCCGTCGACGGGCAGGCCGCCGCGATAGCGCGAATGACTTCGAAGAACTCCACCGGCGATGACTCGTCGCCGCCGAAACGGCGGGGCTGCAACATTCGGAAAACGCCTGCGTCGGTCAGTTCGCGGATCGTGTGCTCCGGCAGCCGCCGCTGCCGCTCGGTATTCGTTGCCCGCTCCCTGATGTTCGGGACGAGGTCCCGCACTCGCTCGAGCAACTTGCCATTGGTCATAGCCGTTCCTGATGAGTCTCTGATCGGCCGTGCGGCTGATTCAACGAAGCGTGGAACACTTTCGTGAGCAGCGAATTCCACTCCGATCGACCATTCCACTGACGGATCTTGCCATAGCGCGCACCCGGGCGCTGACCAAGCCTTCTGTGACGCACAGATGTAGCGGAGGAACTGCGTTGTCCGCTCACTCAGCTGCTCCGCCGCGCAACGTCATCGGGGGGTTACCTTCGCGTTGCGGGAGTCGGTCACACCAGGAATACTTCGCCTTGGCAGATTTCCGAACCAGTTCTCCACGCTGCGCCGCGCTGGAATTGCTTCACCGGACAGGGCCCCGCAGGATGGAACTATCAGGTATCGATAGTGTCGAAGCAGCCGCCGTAGGGGCCGACGGCCTCGATGCGACGGACAGCGCCAGACTGGCCCGGTTGGTCGAGTACATCGCGTCCATTTCTCCGCGGGTCATTCTTTCGACCTTGTTGGCACTGGATCGCCGGGACGAGTCGCGGAGTCCTCTGTGGGATCGATGTGTTTTCGATCATGGTGCGGTGTTCTTGTTTCCGGCCGATGTCGAGGCCATGCGCAAGCACCTCGCAACCGCGGGTTTCCGGCTGGGCACGACGGTGCCGAGCGTCGTCGTCCAGCGACGGGTCTGCACTCGCTACGGCCTCGACTCGGACAGCTATCGCATTCACATCGTGCACGCCCGACGCCGAGACCCGGGCAGCACCGGCCGTGAGCAGCGGATCGAGATCTTCTTCCCCGTCGCGCCGGCCGCCCACCCGTGGGCGCGCGAGGACGAACGGCGTCACAACCGGGAGACCCACTTCGCCTTTGCCGTCAAGGGCTTGGACTCGAGCACCTATCTGACGATGCGGCGTGAACTCGCGGAGTCGGCGGGTATGGTCCCCGACGGCGGCGGATTCAACCCGCATGACCGCAACCACGGCCCGGGCTGTTCCACGTTCTATTTCACGGGTCCTGGCACGATGGGCGAACACCCATGGCCCCGTCGGCTGGAGCTCGTATGCGGCGGACAACTCGAATCCGCACTCGCCGCCCACAGCGCACCTCGCCTGTGACCGGACCGCGTCTTCGACATGTGAGTTCCGCCGGGGATACGCACCGCGGGGACCGACGACAGCGGTCGCGGATTCGACCGTCTGCAAAACACCTCTTACCACGGGTTGCGTCCTCAGCCGCCGAACGCGTCCACCCGTTCGCGCCCGCAGTGCAGGGGCGGTCAGAATAATGGGCGGCATGTCGGTACCGGACCCTCGCCAGCCGCACCCCTCGACTCGTCCCGATCTGACCAACGTGGTCTTTCTCGCCAACCACGTCGATTCCGAGTTCATCGAGGTCGGTGACTACACCTACTTCGATGACGAGGGATCCGGCGTCCCGTTCCAGACGGCGAACGTTCTCTACAACTACGGCCCGCAACGCCTGATCATCGGCCGGTTCTGCGCGATCGGTCCACGGGCGACATTCCTCATGCCCGCGGGCAACCACCCCATGATCGGCCCCTCGACCTATCCCTTCACCATGTTCGGCGGCGCTTGGGCAGAAAACACCCTCGACACCTTCCTGTCCATTCCGCCGGTGCCGAACACCGTCGTGGGCAACGATGTCTGGATCGGCCGCGAAGCGGCGATCATGCCCGGCGCCACCCTCGGCGACGGCGCGATCGTCGCCGCGCATTCGGTTGTCACCAAAGACGTTGCGCCCTACGCGATCGTCGCGGGCAACCCGGCCCGCCCCATCCGCACCCGCTTCGAGCCGGAAGACGTCGAACTGCTGCTGCAAGCCCGATGGTGGGACTGGCCGATCGAGCTGATCACCGAGCACGCCGCCACCATCATGGGCGGCACACCCACCGACATCGCGCGCATTGCCGAGGAACGGTCTCGGTGGCCCGTCTGATCGCCGACTGCGGTCAGATGAGCCCGGGACGCCGTCATCGTGACCGGATGGTCCATGCTCCATCGGACGGGCTCCTTACATGATGTTCAACGGAGGGGACTCGGGGAATACCACCGGCAATGCCGCCATGGCCCGGTGGAAGGGGCCCGGCCGCCAAACCAGTTCCTCAGGCCGCATAGCCAGTCGCATCTCGGGGAGGGCGTCGAGCAGCTGATCGATGGCATCCTGCACGACCAGGTACGCCACGGACTTGGCCGGGCAGGCATGCGGTCCGGCGCTCCACGCCAGATGCGAGCGATTACCGGTGCGGTCCCCACCACGGATCTCGGGGTCGTTGTTGCATCCGGCGAGACTGATGAGCACCGGCTGGTGCGCAGGCAACCAGGTGTTGTCGATCAGCATGGGTTGCCGTGGGTACGTTGCGCAAAAATTGGCCAACGGCGGGTCGTTGAACAGCACCTCATCGAGCGCGTCACGGGTCGACAGGCTCCCACCGAGCACATCGCCTCCGAACCGGTCGTCGGTGAGCATCAGCAACAGGGTGTTGGTGATCAGATTCTGCTGCGGCTCGATACCCGCACCGTAAAAGCTGATCAGCTGAGAAAGCAGCTCCGTGTCATCGAGGTCGGCCGGATGATGCGCAAGCCGCGACGTGACGTCGTCCGCGGGCTCCGCGCGTCGCAGCTGAATCAACTCCATCAGCGCCTCGCTGAGCATCTGCATACCGCGCGCAGCCTCGACGGTATCGAAGAGCGCGGCCATGCCGGTCGCGACGCGCTGGCCCAGTTCCGCCGAGCAGCCGACCATCTGGTTGAGGACCTCGAAGACGAGCGGAAACGCATACTGGGACACCAAGTCCGCCGAACCGTCCGCACAGAAGCTGTTGATCAGCGGGATCGCGATCTTCTCGACCGTGGAATGAAAGGCGTGCAGATCGATGCCGTCGATGCTCGCGGTGTACGTCTGCCGATAGCGAGCATGCGCGTCTCCGCTGTTGCGCAGCGCATTCGGGTGCCACTCCATCATCGGCTTGATGGGTGAGTCGTCGGGAATGTTCTGCTGCCATCTGCGTGGATCGGCCGGAAAGTGCTCGGGATCGTTGAGGATTCGCAACGCGGTGCGGTATCCGATCACCAAGGTCGCGGGCACATTCGGAGCCAGCTCCATCGGAGCCAGCGAGCCGTACCGACTGCGCATGTCACGGTAGCCGCTGTGCGGATCAGCGGCGAACTTCCGGCTACGCAGACAAACCTGAGGGGTGTCGGTATTGACAGGTGATCCGTGCTGGACCGGGCAGGTTCCGGGCGCGGTGGTGTGGGGCGCGGACGTTGGGGACTGTGCTGCGGTCATAGACGTGCCTCCGAACGATGGAACAGGAATTCGGCCAGGGTGATCGGTGGAACGCAGGCGCGTGCCTGGTGTCACACGCGTCGGAAGTCATAGGGCGCGGGAACCCTCGACGTCGGTCACCGTGAGGTGGGCGTGGTCGACGCCGTTGGTGTTGGCCATCGCCACGATGTCTCCGAAAGGGGTTGCCGTTGTTGTGAATCACGGTAGATCCCGCACGCCGATCGAACTATGGTCGGAAACGACATATTCAGTACTGAATGCGACATGGATGTTGCGCCCTAGGCTTCGGTGTGTGTTTCCCGATGCCGCCGGTTCCACCTGATCGAGGTATGAGGAGAGTCGACATGACTCATGGCGTCACCACCCCTGCGCACCCGGACCGGACGTTGGCCTACCAGGACCGCGGCACGGCATTCGCCGGTGTCTTCGTACCTCACGTGCCCGGAACGCGCGTACGTGGAGGGATCATGCTCGTGCCGGACTGGCGCGGACTCAGCCCGTTCGTGCGCCAAGAGGCGGCCCGGCTTGCTGACGACGGCTTCGACGTCGCTGTGGTGGATCTCTACGGTGGCGGCTTGTACGCGACGGAAGAGTCGCAGGCGGGTCCGCTGATCACCGGCCTGATCGATGATCGGGTCAGCGGCGTGTCCCGGATGGCAAGCTGCCTCGAGGCGTTTCGACGGGAGGCGGGCGAATCGGCGCCGGTCGTCCTGATCGGTTACAGCATCGGTGGCATGGTCAGCCTCGACTTCGCGCGAAGTGGTGCCTCCGTGGCCGGCGTCGTGCTGTGCTCGGCGTTGCTGAAGCCGGCCGAGCCAGGAGCGCCGACAAGCGTGCCGGTGCCCGTCCTGGCCCTGCACGGTACGCGGGATGTCGTGTGCCCGATGGACATGGTCCAGGCCTTGTCGGAGGAGATGGACGACGCGGGCAACGACGCCACGATCGTCCTCTACACCGGCGCGCACCACGCGTTCTACAACCCGGAGGCGGGCACCGATCCGACGGCACGCCTTGTCTACTCGGCGACGGCCGATGCGCGTTCTCGCACCATGATCGACGGGTTTTTGGCGCAGACACTGCTCTAGCCTGGACCTGCCGGAAACCAGCCAGCCGACGAGCCGCTTGTTCAGCTGCCGGGCGTCAAAGCCTCGCGCGACGAGCGCCGCGGCGCCGTGGACGCAGCTGGTACAGGCGGTACCAGGCCAACACCAGGAAGGCGGCTCCTAGGACAGCGACGGCTCCCATGTCGAACAGCCACGCACCGAGGGTGTGTTCCCACAGCGGGTCGGGCGCGCCCGTATGCGGTGAGAGGGTGTCGAGGTCGAGGGTGGCGGCTCCCGCGCCGAACCCCCAACGGGACGGCGAGAAATAGGACAGTTGCTCCAGGACGGGTGTGCCGGGGAGCCGCACCAGCCCGCCCGTAAGCACCAGTTGTGCCATCGACAACACGATCAGCAGCGGCAGCGTCTTCTCCGAGGTATTCACCGACACCGACACCAGCAAGCCCAGTGCCAGCGATGCGATGCCGAGCATCGCCATCGCCAGGATCAGCTCCAGCTCGACCATCGTGAAAATCCCCTTGGGCGGCATATTCACACCAATGGTGCCGATCAGGACCAACACCGCCGACTGAAGGATCGTGATCGCGCCCAGGACCAGCAGTTTCGACATCAGATAGACCCCCGCTGACAGGCCTGCCGCGCGTTCTCTGCGGTAGATCGTCTGCTCCTTGACGATCTCGCGAACCGCGTTGCCGGTGCCGACGAAGCATGCACCGAATGCCAAGATCATGAGCTTGGTCGGGGCATCGGTGTTGGTTCCCGGCACCCCGGCGAACCCCTGGCCCGACGGCACCGCAGCGATCAAGCCACCCAGAAGCAGGGGCATCACGCCGAGGAGCGCCAAATAACTTCGGTCCGAGGCAATCACCGCCAGGTATCGCCGGCACAGCGTACTGAGCTGGCTGAGCTTGGACTGCTGCGCGGGCGGCGGCGCCGGTGTGTGCACTTCCGCTGGGCCGACATCGTCGGTCAGTCCGACCGCCACATAGTTCTCGAAGCGTGGCGAAGTCCGGAACTCACCGGCCCAGTCGCGGTCGTCCTCGCGGTCGAATGCCTGGAACACCTCAGCCCAAGTGCGTTGTGCGAACTGCTGCAGCCCCTCCGCCGGCGGCCCGTAATAGGCCAGCCGACCGCCGGGCACCAAGACGAGCAGGCGGTCGCAGTAATCCAGGTTCGCCACGCTGTGCGTAACGACGATGACGGTCCGCCCGTCGTGCGCCAGTTCGGCCAGCATTTCCATGACCGTCTTGTCCAGGCCCGGGTCGAGGCCGGAGGTCGGTTCGTCGAGAAACAACAGGGACGGTTTGGTCAGCAACTCCAGTGCGACGCTCACGCGTTTGCGCTGCCCGCCCGAGAGCCTATCGATCCGGGTATCGGCGTGCCGCGCCAAGCCGAGTTCCTCGAGAACCTCGTCGACCCGCTGCTCACGCTCCTCGCTGCGCGTGTCGCCGGGGAAGCGCAGTTCGGCCGCGTAGAGCAGCGCGCGCCGCGTCGGAAGCTGGTTGTGCAGGATGTCCTCCTGCGGGACCAGCCCGATCCGGTGCCGGAGTTCGTCGTAATTGGTGTACAGGTCGCGTCCGTCGTAGCGGACCGTCCCCTCCGTCGCCGGACGCAACCCGGTGATGGCGCCGAGTAACGTCGACTTGCCCGCGCCACTGGGCCCGATAACCCCGACGAGCGAACGCTGCGCGATGGGGAAACCCAGCCCGTCGAGGAGCACCTTGCCTTCAGGCGTCCGCACGGTGAGGTTCTGCACCGAGACCGACACGTCACCGGTGTCGACGGACTCGCGCAGCTCGTCGCCGACGAGCCGGAACGTAGTGTGCCCCATGCCGATCAAGTCGGACTCGGATAGGTCCGCGGCGTCGACCCGGGAGCCGTTTACGTAGGTGCCGTTGTGGCTGCCGAGGTCGACGATCCGGTACCTGCCGGCGCCGATCTTGTGCAGCTCGGCGTGATGGCGGGAGAGCATGAGGTCGAGCGCGACAACGTCGTTGTCGGCGGCGCGTCCGATCCGAAGCGTGTCCGATGTGATCGGGACGACCCCGCTGGGACGGCCCCCCGGATGTGGCGGTCGCGAAACTTGCCGGGGCAGGCCTGGGAAGGACTTCGTGACCGTTGCTTCATCGTCGAGGTCGTAGCCGGGATCGGGGACGACCATCGTGTCTCCACCGACATCGCGGGCAGATGGTGCTTCCACCGAGCAGGCCAGCTGCTCCCCGTCCACGGCGTGCCCGAGCTGGAACGTCTCGTCTCGGTCGATCACCATCCGGTCGACACGGTGGCCGGCGAAAAAGGTGCCGTTGAGGCTGCCGACGTCATCGATTTCCCAACCGTCCGCACCCCGCTCCAGAACAGCGTGCAACGAAGATACACGCGGATCTGTCACAACAATATCGGCCGTCGGATCTCGGCCCACATTATATGCGCCCCCAGCGCGTAGCCGATAGACGCGTTCCCTCGTATGCACCACAAGAATCGGCGCCACAAGGAATTCCGTGGAGGACGGTTCACCGGCCATAATGCGAGTATACGACTCCGCCGCACGGTCGCCGCAATAGTCGGCCACCCCACGATTCGGTCGCAGTGCCTGCCCGCCTCCAGCCTCGGGCTCTCCGCAGCGCTCACCCGACTGCAACCAGGCTGACCAGCATAAACCAACCAGACGAGCGGGGAAAGCAATCACATCCGAGCTCGCGGAACCCGGCAGCCGACCCGCTGAACGAGTCACCCGCCCCCGCGAAGGAAATCACGGTCGAATTCGAATCCGGCCCCGATCGGGCCGGAAGTTGTTTTGCGCTGCGGTATTCGGCTGCCTAAAGGTTGAAAATAGAGCCGCTCGTTGATGATTACCCGGTCGCCTCGCCAGTATTGCAGGAAGGCCGGACAACCGACCGGAAATTTGACACCACAACGCACGGAAGATCTTGTTATCAGCTGATTTTGACGTCACCGTCGCAGCCATCAGGACGGCCCCGAGCGTCTTCATACCCTGCGCGGCCTTCACCGTAGATCTGGTAGATGCCGGGCCGCTATCTCGACCGAGCGTTTCTCGCTCTCCCCGTGCCAGCCTGTACACGGCATGGATTACGCATCGGGCTCGGGAAACACCTTGCTGCGCAGGATGTCTCGCAGACAATCGCTTCCAACCCTTCTTTAACCGCGCGCTCAGTGGCAGCCGGTCGGGTCGGTGGGCAGGAAAATAGATTGGACGGGATTCGGTTCAGATTGATAGCGTGCGCGAGACCGTGACATCACGCGAGGAGGTGAGACCCATGAACGTAGTAACCATGTGGGTGCTCCCACTCGTGTGCACGGTCGGGCGATAGACGTAGGTGTCGCCGGGAGCGCCTGAACAAGGCAATCCCGAAAGGCAACACCATGCATTTCACCTCTGAGACATCGTCGAACGGTGTCATCGAACGTAATTTCATTCTGGATGAGATCACCGGCGTGCTCTGGTCGCCCACATCCGGAACCGTCGACTCACCACTGCTGCTGGCGGGCCACAGCGGCGGCATGCACAAGAAGGCGCCGGGGCTGGTAGCCAGTGCACTCCACAGCGTGACCACCCATGGATTCACCGTCGCCGCCATCGACGCGCCCGGACATGGTGACCGGCCGCGAAACCTTCAGGATCAACGGTGGGCCGAGGCGATCCATCAGGCCCGGGCGGCAGGCGAGCCGATCGCCCCGATCGTCATCGACTACAACATGTCGCTGGCGGAGCGTGCGGTGCCGGAATGGCAGGCGACCCTGGACGCCCTGCAGGCGCTGCCCGAGATCGGCGTCGAAGCGCCGATCGGCTACGGCGGCGTGTCGTTGGGTGTCGTGACCGGGCTGATGTTGACGGCGGTCGAATCCCGGATCGCTGCCGTGAGCTTCGGTGGGGTTTTCGTGCATGACGCTCTGATCGAGGCGGCAGGAAAGATCACCGTCCCGGTCGAGTACCGGATTCCGTGGGACGACGAGGAATTCGACCGCACATCCGGGGTCGCATTGTTCGACGCCTTTGCCTCGAAGGAGAAGACACTGCACGCCCGCTCGGGCAGGCACTACCCGGTGCCCGAATACGAGCGCGACAGCTCGGCTCGGTTCTTCGCCCGCCACCTCGGCCGGACCGCCGATACGGCTTCGGACTGACGTGAACAGGTATCTGCGTCCGGCTCCGCGTCGGACGCAGATACCGCCATTGCCGCGCTCCTGCCCGCTCGGCTGGATCAGGGCAGCGTAGGCACGTGACCTGGGGCCGACCGCATCCGTGACTCGCGGCGGAAAGTGGCGGTGTTTTCGCGGTGCCGAGTGGCGCCGATGACGAGGTGCTGCGGGCGTCCGTGCGGCAGCGGATGACTCCGGCTACCGAAGCCACGCCGAGCACAGCACCGCAATCGACGTCGATATTCGGCGATCCGATTACCTACCGAAACGTTGCCTGATGCGGCAATCTGTGCGTGCCGGCTCGGCTCAGGTGTGTTGAATCCCCCACTGCACGAGCTTTTCAACAGGTATGTCCCATGCCCGTACCGCGGAGTTGGGAACGAACGTCGTGATTTCTGGAATTCCCTCCAGTTCCGGGACCGTGGCGAGAAAGTGGAGATAGCTGCCGTCTTCGAGGCGGATCGAGAAGGGCTGATCGGGATAGTCGGGTTCGGCGTCGAACGACAACTCGGGCTCATCGGCGAGCCACGGCTCCAGCCGATCCTCGACTTGCGTGAAAGTGACTCGGGTGAGCCAGTCTCGTTGCGGCTGTGCTGTGGAGTAACCGTCGATCGCGGCGAAGCAGAGAGCCGACCAGTCTTCGATGTCGCTTGCTCGGCACTGGTCGGCCAGTCCGACGATGTCGAAATCATGCACTTCGGGATCCGGATCGCCCGCAGCCAAGCTGACATAGCCGGCGTCGATATCTTGGCCTTCGGCACCGAAGCAACTCGAGGCGGAGCCCACCTCGCTGGCGAACCTGTTGTACTCATCAGGCGTGAAGAATGCACACCAGTCGGGGACCGCGCCGCCTGCGCCACCCGTGTCGGGCATTTCTGCGCGCCCGGCTTCCTCGCAGGCGTCCAGCAGCCGGACGGCGGGTTTGCGCAGGATTCCGCGTTCTCGATCCCGGACCAGAAGCTGCAGGCGGAATTCCGGGGCCATAACTACCATGAACCTCGCCGGAGTGTTGGAACGGATGACCGCAGTGCGGTTGTAGGGGTTGCCGTCGTTATCTCCACGATCCTGGTAGCCCCATCGCGCCGGTGCGACACGCAACAGGACTTCACCGATGTATCGCACCGTGCCGGTGGTGAACTCCGCATTGTCCTCGACGTCGATGGCGGCCTGGTCCGGATAGCGCGCGAGGACGATCGGTTCCAGCGCGTCCAGGGAGTCGAGCGTGAAGTCGAACGGAAAGTCTGCGGGCAGGTAGAAACGGCGCCACTGCTCCAGCGCACTTCCCATGCTGGCAAGCCATCTGTCCAGAAAAACGCGCGCCGGCTCCGTCATGTTCTTGCGGTCCTCGGCCATGTACGCCTCGGTTCGGTCATTCTCGTGCACGATGTACATCCTCGCGGTGCTGTCGATGGGTTTCCCAATCTCGAGTAGCACGCCGGACTATCCCGCAAGACTTACGTTGGGCGGCGCAGGAGTGTCCTCGATCTCCGGTCGGTCGATGCGCCGACCGTGCCTGGCGACCGCTCGGGTATCCGGTTCAGCCGTACTGTCGGCGCGGCAGTCGACTGGCGGGCTGGGTGATGCTCTGGTGGATGAGCCCGGGTGGTCACCGGACATGGGAGTCGTGAGGGACGGTCTTGGACCGATCGGTGTCGGACCCCTCGCTTACTGTTGCGAGCGCATCCCGCGCCCGCAAGGAGAACGAAATGAACCCGGATCTGTCCTCGACGCCGATCCTGTTCCTCAGTGGAGCAGGTCTTCCGGCCTGGATCTGGGACGGGGTCCGAGCGGACCTACCCGTCGAGTCGGTCGTGGCGGCGTATCCGAAGCGGGTTGACGCACGTCTTACTGACTGTGTGTCCTCCGTGTTGGCGCAGGCGCCGGATGGCTCGTTCACGATCGTGGCCCATTCGATCGGCGGTGTCGTGGCAAGTCAGATCGTGGCGACTGCGCCCGAGCGCGTTGCCGGGCTGCTCGGGGTCGCCGCGTCGTTCCCCGCCGCCGGAACGTCGTTCCTTGCGGCATCACCTGCGCCGCAGCGTGTCTTTGTGGGCCTTGTCATGCGTGTCGCGGGAACTCGTCCCCCCGAGAAGGCGATCCGCTCGGTGCTGTGCGCCGGCCTCGACGAGGGCGACACCGCTCGCATTGCCGCGGAGTTCGAGCCGGAATCCCAGCACCTGTATCGGGACAAAGTGTCCAGCAGGACGTTCCCGGCGCGCAGCGGGTACGTCGTGACCACGGCGGACCGACAGTTGTCCGCCGCGATGCAATACCGGCACGCGGCCGAGCTCGGCTCCGGATTCCGTCGTGAGCTGTCCACCGGGCATCTGCCGATGCTGCAGGATTCCGTTTCGTTGGCGAAAGTCGTCCAGGAGTTCACTGCCAACGAGTGAAACCGATCGACACCTGTCAGGAACAACCACCCTGGCGGGGACACGATGTCGGCAGACACCGGTTTCCCGCGTGTGACATGGTCGGGCCGTACCGCGCAATGCGACCCGCAAGGACGAGCCCGACCGCGCGTGTGATGGCAAACCATCGCATCGGTCAACCAGACCCTCGAAGACCAGCTGCACCTGGAACGCCACAGCGGGCACACCATCGCCCGGGGGTTACCGTCCGGGTCCTACAACCGCATCCTCGCGCTCACCGCCGCCATCTGGCACAGCGACCAGGCCGGTGCACCGGTCACTGACCGCTTGCGACCACCAACCAGGGTGCGGCGGACCGCTGGCCTGGCGCCGCGGGGCTCGGACAGCCGCCCGCCGTTCAGCTAAGCCTCTTCGAGGGCTTCGCCGATCTGGTGGGCGACGCGATTGTGCTGATTCTGCGCCAACCAATGACCGGCCCCGAGGACCAGCGCAACGGGCCATTCGATGATCTCCGCCGCGGCCAGCGCGCCGAGTGCACCATAGTACGCCAACTGCTCGGGCCGAGGGATGCGGACTCGACCGACCATCGGAAGATCCACCGCGAAACCCTGCGCAGCCAGCACCCGATCGACGGCGTTTCGGTGAGTGGTAGGCAATTCGTCGGCCATTTGTTGCCTCCCGGTCATAATGTATTCGAGAATTCGACGCCTGACGTCCGCACGATGTCTGGCGTGATGACAACTGGTGCAAGGGCCTGCTCGGATCCGTTGACGGGCGCGCTGACAGAGGTGCTGACCGTGCCGTTGCGTGAGTTGTACGCGGTGCTGTGGCGGCTGGGCGTTATCGAGATCGTCGGCTGATCATCCCCTTGCTGATCGCCCGCGGTGAACAGACGCGGAGCGACGGCGGCGACAGCGGTCGCGACGGCGGCCGTCGACAGCGCCTGACACCAGCCGACCGGACCCAGCGGCGTACTGCCGAGCAGTTGGCTCACTCCCGGCGTACTGATCAGCGCGCCGAGCACCAACAGTGAGCCGGCCGCGGTGCAGACCACCAGTGGGCTGTGCGAGTCGATGAGCGTCTGCCCCAACTGCGTCGCGACCAGCGCCACCAGCGCCACCGTCGACGCGCGGCGCCGTCGGCCCGTGAACCTCGCCAACACCCACGCGGCCATCGCGGCGGAGGCGGTCGTCGCACCGCGCACCGCCACCGTCCGCCACAACGCGGCTCGATCTGGCCCCCGGCCGGTATAACGCAGCTCGGCCCGCGGAGGGCTCACCGCAAGGGCCGCGGCCGGAAGCGCGTCGGTGAGAATGTTGACCAGCAGCAATTGGCGGGTGCTCAGCGGCGCCCGGCCGGTGAGCGCGGTGCCTGCGATCGCAAAAGCCACCTCGCCCGCGTTGCCACCGAGCAACACGGCCACCGCCGACTGCACCCGCCGCCATAGTTGCCGGCCCTCGTCGAGGGCATCCAGCAGTGAGCGGATCCGCCCGTCGAGCAGCATCACGTCCGCCGCGATGCGGGCCGGGTCGCTGCCGCGCGCGGCCACGCCGATGCCGACAGTCGCGGTGCGGATGGCCGCCGCGTCGTTGGAGCCGTCGCCGACCATGGCGCACACGTGACCCAGCCGCTCGATTGTCTCGACGATCTGCACCTTGTGCTCGGGTGACATCCGGGCGAACACCCGTCGGCTCTGCACCGCCTCCTCCTGTTTGCGCCGGGACAGCGCCTCCCATTCGGGCCCGCTGATCACCTGATCGTCATCGACGGGCATGCCAACGGCAGCCGCGATCGCGGTGGACGTCACGGGGTGGTCACCGGTGATCAGGCGCACCCCGATATCGCGGTCGGCCAGCTCGGCCAGCACCTCGGTCGCGTCTGCGCGCGGCGTATCCGACAGGCCCAGCAATCCGGCGAACTGCAGTCCGTCGCGGCACAATTCGGCGAAGGCGTCGGTGTCGTCACGTGCCGATCGGGCCTGCGCCGCCGAAAGCTGCCGTGTGGCAATGGCAATCACCCGCAGTCCGTCGGCGGCCATCTTGCGGACCTGCCGCTGCACCTCCTCGTCCGCGTCCCCGCACGCCGCAAGCACCACCTCCGGTGCCCCTTTGATCGACAACTGTTCGCCGCGCACGGATGCCGAGAACGGGCGACCCGACCGGAACGGCAGATGCGCCGCCGACCCGCCGCGGTCCAGGTGTCGCCCGGCCTCGGCGACCGCGCGGTCGGTGGCGTGTTCGTGAGGCTCGCCGTTGGCGAGCGGCGTGGCCCGGACGGCGTGGATAAGCACATCGTCGTCGGACAATCCGGTCGCGGCGTGCACCGTGGTCACCCGCAGCCGGTTCTCGCTGAGCGTCCCGGTCTTGTCGAAGCACACCACGTCGACACGCCCGAGCGCCTCGACCGATCGCGGACTGCGCACCAGCGCGCCCGCGCGGGTCAGTCGCCGCGCCGACGCCTGTTGAGCCAGCGTCGCGACCAGCGGCAGCCCCTCCGGAACGGCGGCCACGCTGACGGCCACACCGCTGCTGACGGCCTGTCGCAGACCGCTGCGCCGCAGCAGCCCGAGAGCGGTGACCAGCCCCCCGCCGGCAAGGCTGAACGGCCACGACTTGCTCGTCAGATCTTTGAGCTGGGTCTGAAGGCCGGCGGCCGAGCCATCTGTGTGCGGGGTCGCGGCGGCACGGCGCGCCTGCGTCTGCGCACCGACGCCGGTGACGATCGCGACCGCGGTGCCCGCGACCACTGTCGTGGTGGCGAACAGCAAGCAAGCCCGCTCGGCGACGGGCGCGGCCGGTGTGGCGTCGACCTGCTTGGGCACCGGCAGCGACTCCCCGGTCAATGACGACTCGTCGACTTCCACGTCCAGCGCGTGGGTGAGCCGCGCGTCGGCGGGCACCACTTCACCGGGCCGCACCTCGATGACATCTCCGGGGCGCAAGTCGGCGGCATCGACCGTCGCGTAGCGATCGGCGCCGACCAGCCTGCGGGCCGGTGGGTCCTGTGTGGCCAGCAGTCGCCGCAACAGCCGTTCGGCCCGGATCCGCTGGGTCGCCGCCAGGGCCGCGTTCCCGGCGAGCACCGACCCGACCAGGATCGCGTCGACGGGCGAGCCCAGCACCGCGCTGGCCGCCGATCCCACCGCCAGCACCGGGATCAACGGGTCGGACAGCTCGTCGCGCATCGCGCCGGCGAGATCCCACACCGCCCGGCGCACCGGATCTACGACCGAGCGCGCGGGGCGGGCGGCAGATTCCAGCCGCGACGGCTTGCACGGTGCCGGTTGCTGCGGCAACACACGACCCACCTGTTCTACGGACATGGCGTGCCACTCGTGCACGCTCGCGGCGGGCGGCAGTGGCGCCCTGAGCGCTCCGATGGCGAGCCGGTATCCCGTCAACGCGCCGGCGGCGGCCCCGGCGGTGACCGGACCCGAGCCGCGGCCACGCACCCCGGGAATCATCAGCAGCGTTCCTAAAAGGGAAGCGCCGGTGGCGATTTCGACGCCGCGTTCACTGGCTCGACGGGCCGCAGGTAGCGCGTGCGCGATCCGCCATACACTGTCCAAGTCGTCGACGAGCACGTCGGCGTGCCACGGCGGCGACCTGTCCGCGGCGATACCGATCGAGACATCTGCGTCTGCCAGTGCCTGTGCCGCGGCACTCGACACCATCGCCACCGTGCGGCCTTCCCGCTGCAACCGGTGCACCGTGCGAGCGAGCGCCTCGTCGAGGGACCCGTTCATCGGATCGAGGTCGTCGAACGACGAGCGCAGGTCGTCGAGCGTGTCGACGTCGACCGACACCAGCTCGGCGCCGCTGCTGCGCACTTCGCCGAGCACCGCCGACGCCAGTGGATGATGCGCGAAGCGCACCAGCACAGCGCCGTACCCGTCCTTGCCGGATAGCGACCGTGTCACCGGCTGCCACCCGGGTTGCAGTGCACCGCAGTCGAATTGGTCCTGAGCCCACTGCCATACCATCGGCCGATCGTGCTCAGGCACATCGCGGATGCGCGCGACTCGCAGTTCGTCGCAGCACAATGCCCGAGGATCGAGCACCACAGCGTCGACCCGGTCGAGGCGCCGGAACACCTCGGGCCGCAGCGGCAGCACGCCGTGCCGGTCGGCCAGGCCGCGGGCGAGTGTCGCGGCGAACGACTCGCGGCTGGTGCGGGACGCTTTAGGCGCGGCGACCATGACGGCGGTGGCGGCGGCGTCGAGGTCGGCGGTGAGAATGCCGATCGCCGGTGCGGCAGCCGCCTGCGCCAGTGCGCTACGGTCCCCATGACGCTCAACCGGTCCCGGCGGCAGCGGCCCTGGTCGGTCACCGGGCCGGACACCGTCGATGCACGTCGCGTGCGCCGCAAGCCCGGGCTCGCGGCGTTGCCAGCTGGTGGCCGCGGCGCGGATCTCGGCGGCCTTCGCAAGGTGGACGAACAAGTCCACGCCCAGTGACGCCGGTGATCGGGTGACGGTGTGCGCGGCGGCAGTGGCTAGCGCGATCGCGGTATCCGCGGCGTTGGTGCCGAGGCGCTGTTCGACGGCGCGACGCAGCCGCGGCTGGTAATCGACGAGCGCGACAACGGCGTCGAGGCCTGCCGGCAGCCGCCGCAAACCGACAATCCGGCCGGCCAGCGCGACACCCAGCCCGGCGGCGTTCATCGCCGCCGAGACCATGTTGCCAGCCAGCACGATGCCGTCAGCGGGCAGATCGACCGGCGGGTGACCGGAATCGGGGTGCCGATTTTCGGCAGCGGTCACGACGCCGCACAGCTCGTCGACGGTTGTCGTTTCGTCCACCTCGGCAATGACACGCGACAGCGGATAGTTGAGGGTCGCCGAGACCACGCCACGATGCGCGCGGAGAGCGGCGAGTACCGCGGGACCTACATCATGGTCCGGCTCGCGATCGGAGAGGCCACGCACTTCGATCCAGCAGCGGTCGTCGCCGCGCCAACGGCGCCGGGCCGGCTTGCCGCCGAGCAGTTCCGTCGCGGCCTCGGTGATCGCCTCGACCACACGGCCGGCGGGCCTCGTGCGCACCGGCAAGGTCGCGAGGTCAACGCCCGCGGCGGTGACGACCGCAGCCGACCGCACACCCGTGTCGAGGGCGCGCAAAGGCATCGACACGGAGGTCCGTATCAGTCGGCTCAGGTCCACGGCGACGGCTAACGCTTGCTCGGAGCGCGCCGCGATCGCGCCGCGCTCTTGCGCGCGGGGGTCACGCCTTCATCGCCTTGGCGGGGTGCTCGGTCGCCTTCCTCGAGTTGTCCGGGACGACCGGCAGCATCGGACGCAGCCCTGCCCGACCGCTGACTGAGCTGCCGGACCACCAGGGCGGTGCCGCCGACGCCCAGCAGCACAGGCCAGTCCACCAGACCCGCGGCGCCGATAGCCACCAATGTCAGCGCTGCCGCCGGTGTCGAGTGACTGCCTCTGCTCAGCCCGCTCTTCACGCCGGCCGCGGCGCCCTGCATGCCGCCGATCACGCCGTTCACGGCGGCCCCGCTCACAGCCCCGGCTGCCGCCGTCGTCGCGTCGGCCGTCCAGGTAATCACGTCCACCGCGCCTTCGGAAATGTTCATTGCCACTCCGTCGCGTTCACCGTTTGGACACCAACCAGCAAACGGAAGTTTACTCCTGAGACGCAGTCACGTCGTTCGAAGCGCCGAAGAATTACCCGCCACTTTGCTGATTCTGTCCGACACTGCTACAACGGGCCGCACCACACAAAACCCAGGCAGTTCGCCACATAATCCCGACCCCGAATTGCCCCTGGAGGGACTCGTTCGCAATCCGGTGCTCGACGATGTCGATCTAGTACTCCAGCCGCACTTCGTTATATATGGAGTGTCTTCGCTGGTAGTGGGCTTGTTTTGCCCGGTATTGGTGGCGGCGGCGCCACTGTGACCATCGCCAGATGGTGGCGCGGTCGAAGGTGTGGGTGATTACGTGTGCCAGTAGAC